>CAZPZQ010000068.1:0-12455 GCA_964590745.1 uncultured Mycobacterium sp.
GGCCCCACTGGCGCGAATCGACCGGCGGCGGCTCGCCGCGATGACGGCCGGGCACCCGCGCTTTGGGGATCGGTACCGTGTCCGGATCCGACGGGTCGGGCCGGCGTGGACGGTGCCACGGCGCCCGGTTCGCAGGCTCGCGAGTCACAACACCTATTCAACCCTGGCCGCCGCTACGGGAACCGCTGGAAGCACTGTTCGGTGTCGCCATGCAGCCCGGACCGGAAAGCCAGAATGCGGGTGAAGCCGGCGGGCACCGTGTTGCCGTTGACGTCACTGGCGGCCAACCCGTTGAGCAGCAGACCGGTGACGGCTTCGTCCAGGTCCCCGCCGCCGAGAACCAGCGCACCGGTCGGTTCGGCCATCGCCCGCTGGGCCACTCCGGTCAGGCAGGCGGTGCGCACCGCCGCTCTGGCCGAGTCCAATTCGACGCCACGTTCGCGCTGAACCGCCAGCACGTACCGGGAGGTGACCACCGACAGTGCGGTGTTGTCGCCCTGCGGCAGGCCGATCGCCGACTGATCCGACGGTGCACCCAACTGCTGCAGCGCGGACAGGTCGACGGCGACGGTGTTGGCGGCAACACAGTAGGCCGCCGGTTCGGCGCGCTGGCCGCTGGCGCAGTCACCCGGCCCGGTGGACAGCGTGACCAGGCTGGGCGGATTGCCCGGGTGGAAGATCTGGCCCAATTGCGTCATCAAGGTGGACAAGACGCCCTCGTCGATCGCGATATCGCTTTGCGCGCCACCGGAAAACAGCGACGACGGCAGGTTTCCGCGGCGTTTGCGGATCTCACCGCCGTCGATCCCGGCGCACCTCTGCACACCGCCGTCGAACCCGATCTGAAAGGCGCCGATCCGGTCTAGTGCGGTACCGTGCTCATCGCTCACCAGCAGCGGGTTGTCCGGCGTCGAGATCGGATCGCGGATCACGATCAGCCCGGCCAGGACATGATTGAGTCCGTCGCCGGTGCTGAGGATGTCCCGCGGCGAGCTGCCCGCGGCCACCCACTGCAGATACGCCCCGGCCAAACAGTCGGCCTGCTGTTCGCGAACCAGGGTTCGGGTCAGCCGGTCCACCAGCCCGGCCATCCACTGCACCGCGTGGCCGTACTCGTGGGCGAGCGTGCCGTTGATCGCCATGTTGCCGAAATACTTTCGGGCCGTTGGCAAAAACTTGCCGCGATCCCACGCGATCACGTCGTCGCGGCGACAGTACATCGCGTTGCGCAGCCCGTAGGTGGCCGCGTCGCAGACCGGCGGACTGCCCGGATTGGTGGAGTCGTAGGACATCAGGGTCGAAACCGGCTGGAACGTGCCGCTCAGCGATTCGCCGTAGTGCTGGGTCCAGAAGTCCTCGATGTCGTCGATGGCCAGCAACGCCAGCCGGTCGATTTCGCCGTCGTTGGAGTTGAGCACCCGATCGGTGACCGGCGGGACGACGCCGCGCGGGCCGCTGGGGCCGTCGGTCGCGGGCAAGCCGCCCACCCGGGCCGGGTCGTAGAGCATGGCGATCGGGCGTCCGGACACCACGGTCGGCTCGCCGGCGGCGCAGCCCGCGCAGCCGGCCAGCAGCGCCACTACCCAGCCAGCGACCACGGTTCTCCGGATGATGACGCCTCCTTGGACTCCTTCGACGCAGACGAATCAACTCCGCCGCACCGAAAGTAGCGCGTCAGTGTTGCACGCCAGCTGGCTGATCCGACTGACCACCCGCTGGCGATGTGCCCGGCTCTGCGCGACAAACCACGGCCGTAACGATTTTTGTCGCTGCGAGACGGGCAACCGCCTCATGCCCACCGTCCCGCAACAGATGGTTAGGTGTTCCTCGACCTCACCTGCGCGCACCCGAGTTATCGGCGGGCGAGATAGTCGACGATCCCCCGGGTGACCGCATCGGCGTAACGGGCGCGGCCGTCGGCGGTTTCCAGCAGCGCGGCATCGTCGGCGTTGTTCATATTGCCGAGCTCGACCAGCACCGCCGGGTACTGCGCCAGGTTCAAGCCGGCGAGATCGGCCCGTCCATACAGCCCGTTAGACCCGAGGTAGCTGGACTCGGGGATGCCCGCGGACACCAGCGAATCCCGGATTGCGGTGGCCAACCGCACAGCCGGGCCGGCCTGGGCGTCGTTCAACGGCGGGCTGGAGTAATTCACGTGGAAGCCGCGCCCCGCTGAGGGTGCACCGTCGGCGTGGATGCTGACGATCGCGTCCGGGTGCAGCGCATTGGCCGCCGCGGCGCGTTCATCGATGCACGGGCCCACGCCGGTGTCGTCGCTTCGGGACAGTTCGGTGCGCGTACCCAACCGGTCGAGCGCATCGCGAATCCGGTTGGCCACCGCCCAATTCAGGCTGTGTTCGGCGTAGCCGGTGCCGGTGCCGGTGGTCTGGCACGGCTTGGTGCCGCCGCGTCCGTTGGGCACCGGTCTAGCCGATGATGCGTCGTCGGCACCACTGTGCCCGGGGTCCAGGAAAACCGTCGTCCCGGCCAGCTCCGGCGCCGCGGAAGAAACCGGGACGCCGGCGACCGCAGCCGGCCAGCCCAGGGCCACAACAGCGCAGATCGCGGTGACGCGACGCATCGCGAAAGATTAACAAGCGGCGAACCGCCGGGTCCGGTCTAATGGATTGATGGAGCTGATCACACCGACGGATTCGATGTTTCTGCTCGGTGAGTCCCGCGAGCACCCTATGCACGTGGGTGGCCTGATGCTGTTCCAGCCGCCCGAGGGCAGCGGGCGCGAATTCGTCGGCGAGATCTACCAGGAGATGATCTCCAACCGCGACTTCCAGCCCACTTTTCTCAAACACCCGGCCACCATCCTGGGCGGGATCGCCAACCTGGCCTGGACCTACGACAACGACATCGACATCAACTACCACCTGCGCCGCTCAGCGCTGCCGATGCCCGGCCGGATCCGAGACCTGTTCGAAATGACGTCCCGCGTCCACGGCACCCTGCTGGATCGGCACCGCCCGCTGTGGGAGGCCTACCTGATCGAAGGGCTGCGGGACGGCCGGTTCGCGATTTACGTCAAGATTCACCACGCCCTGATCGACGGCGTCTCGCTCTTGCGGCTCATCGAGCGCACCCTGTCAACCGACCCGCGCGACCCCGAGGTGCGGGTGCCCTGGGCGCTGCCGCCGCGACCGCGATCGCAGCCGACGGTGACCTCCCGGCTGCAGACGGTGACCAACCTGGCCAAAGCGATGGCCGCGCTGGGCCCGTCGACGGTGTCGTTGGCCCGCGCCGCCCTGCTGGAACAACAGTTGACCCTGCCATTCGAAGCACCGCGCACCATGCTCAACGTCAGGATCGGCGGCGCCCGCCGGTGCGCGGCCCAGTCCTGGCCGGTGCACCGGATCAAGGAGGTCAAAAACGCCGCCGGAGTCACCGTCAACGACGTGGTGCTGGCCATGTGCGCCGGCGCGTTGCGCTATTACCTGGAGGAGCAGCATGCACTGCCGCGCCGCGCGCTGGTGGCGATGGTCCCGGTGAGCATGCGCACCGAGGCGCAGTTCGACAGCGGCGGCAACATGGTCGGCACCATCCTGTGCAACCTGGGTACCGACATCGACGACCCGACCAAACGGCTGGAGACCATCAGCGAGTCGATGCGGCGCGGCAAGAAGGTTTTCGCCGGAATGCCGAAAATGCAGGCTTTGGCGCTGTCGGCGCTGAACGTGGTTCCGCTAGCACTGGCGATCGTCCCGGCGCTGATCCCGTCGGCCCCGCCGCCGTTCAACATCGTCATCTCCAACGTGCCCGGCCCGACCGAGCCGCTGTACTGGCGCGGCGCCCGGGTCGACGGCAACTACCCGATGTCGATCGCGCTGGACTGGCTGGCGCTGAACATCACCGTGGTCGGCAACGCCGGCAACCTCGATTTCGGGCTGGTCGGCTGCCGCCGTTCCATTCCGCATCTGCAGCGGTTGCTCGGGCACCTGGAAACCGCCCTGAAAGACCTGGAACACGCGGTGGGCGTCTAACGCCCGGGAGATCATGGCCAAGCACAGCGCCGGCTTGCTGTTATACCGGTTCGGTGACGTCGACGCCGTCGTGGAAGTGTTGATCGTGCATCCCGGCGGTCCGTACTGGTCCGGCAAGGACGACGGCGCCTGGTCCATCCCGAAGGGCGAATACGTCGTCGACGAAGATCCGTGGCAAGCCGCCCGACGCGAATTCGCCGAAGAAATCGGGCTGGCACCGCCGGATGGCGCCCCGATCGACCTGGGCGCGATCAAGCAGCGCAGCGGCAAAGTCGTCACCGTGTTCGCCCTGCACGCCGACCTCGACGTCACCGAAGCGCACAGCAACACGTTCGAACTCGAGTGGCCGCCTCGGTCCGGGAAGCTACGCCAGTTCCCCGAAGTGGACCGGGTCGGCTGGTTCACCGTGGCGCAGGCTCGACGCAAACTGCTGGCCGGCCACCGAGCGTTCCTGGACCGGCTGATCGAACACCCGGCACTGGCGGCGGACCGGCGCGCCGACGACACCTAGCGCCGCCACCAGGACCGGCTCTTGGGCTCCGGGTGCCCGCCGCACCACTGTGCCGCCGGCACCTGGGCGCGTACCGCGTCGATGTGTTCACCACAGCCTTCCCAGGTGGTCTTGCCGCAGGTTCGGCAGGGAACGGGCCGGCACATCAGCGCAGTTCCTTGTCGAGGGTGTCGATCGCGTTGCGGATCTTTTCGCTGACCTGCTCGGCGATCGGGACCACCGCCGGGTTGTCCACCACCTGGGCCATCAACTGCGGGTTCATCGCCTCGATGTGCACCGTCGTCGGCCGCTGCGGGTCTTCACGCACCACGACGTTGCACGGCAACAGCACGCCGATCCGCTTTTCCGCCGAAACGGCCTGGTGCGCGAACTTCGGGCTGCAAGCACCCAGGATCAGGTAGCGCTCCATGTCCTCGCCGAGCTTCTCCTTCAGAGTCGCCTGCACGTCGATCTCGGTCAGCACACCGAACCCATTGTCTTTGAGGACGTCTCGGGTTCGGGCCACCACCGTGTTGAAGTCGGTCTCGCTGGTCGACGTACTCACTGCGATAGCCATGGGGCACCCCTTCTCGCTCGCTTGATAACCCAACCGTACACATACCATAGGGGGTATTCAAGATAAGATTGGAAGATCGCGCTGAGCTTCCGCCTTGTCTTGCTGGGCTTGGCCCTCACGCTGCAGTTCGTCCCTGTTCAAGCCGTGGTTTCGCGTCGAAGTCAGCGGCATCGGCGCCGCAACGTCTTCGTCGGCTGAGCGCTCAGAGCAGGGTAGATATCACCGTCCGGGCGGTATCTTCTATAGCCATGCAGAAATTGCGGACACCGGACGACCGGTTCAGCGACCTTTCGGACTTCTCCTACCCAGCGCAGTACGCCGACGTCAGCGACGACGACGGCGGCACCCTGCGGGTGGCGTGGGTGGAAGACGGGCCGGCTAAGGACTCTGCTGCCGAAACCATTCTCATGCTGCACGGCGAGCCGTCCTGGTCGTTTCTGTACCGCAAGATGATGCCGAAACTGGCCGCGGCCGGACATCGGGTCGTCTGCCCGGACCTGGTCGGCTTCGGCCGATCCGACAAACCGGCGCGACTGGACGACCACAGCTACGCCCGGCACGTCGAATGGATGCGGGCGTTGGCGTTCGACGTGCTGGACCTGCGCGGCGTGACCCTGGTCGGCCAGGACTGGGGTGGGCTGATCGGGTTACGGTTGGCCGCCGAACATCCGGACCGATTCAGCCGGATCGTCGTCGCCAACACCGGACTTCCCACCGGGGAGGTGAAAATGCCGGAGATCTGGTGGCGGTTCAAGGAGGCGATCCAGACCGCGCCCAAGGTGGACGTCGGCTGGTTCGTGCGCTCCGGTTGCCGACGGCCGATGGCCGAGGCGGTGCAGGCCGGCTACGATGCGCCGTTCCCAGATGACAGCTACTGCGCCGGCCCGCGGGTGATGCCGTCGTTGATTCCGACGTCGCCCGACGATCCGGCCGCCGCGGCCAACAAGTCGGCCTGGGCCAAGCTGTGCGCCAGCAAGACGCCGATGCTGGTCGCGTTCAGCGACAGCGATCCGATCACCGGTGCGATGGCGCCGATCTTTCAGCGGGAAATGCGCGGCGCCCAGGGCATCGAACACCCGGTGATCCGCGACGCCGGGCACTTTCTGCAGGAGGACGCCGGCGAAGAGTTCGCCGAACGCATCCTGGAGTTCTTGCGGGATTAGCGTCGGCACCATGGCCGCCGACTGTGCGGATTACGACGCAAACCGCGGGTGAGCGCGTATCGAATGGCACAGTCGGCGAGGATGAAGGCCATGGATCTGCCGGTGCTTCCGCCGGTGGACCCGATGCTGGCCCGGGCGGGCACCACGGTTCCCGACGATTCCGGCGCGTGGTCGTACGAGCCCAAATGGGATGGCTTCCGCGCGTTGGTGTTTCGCGACGGAGCCGAGGTTGCGCTGCAGTCACGCAACGGTCGGGACCTGGGCCGCTACTTCCCGGAGTTGCTGGCCGCGCTCCGCGCCGAGACCGCGCCGCGGTGCGTGCTGGACGGCGAGATCGTCGTTCCGCGGCCGATCGGCGGGCGCACCCGGCTGGACTGGGAGTCGCTCAGCCAGCGCATCCACCCCGCGGCTAGCCGGGTGGCGATGCTGGCCGAACAGACCCCGGCGCATTTCATCGGCTTCGACGCGCTGGCCACCGGTTCTGCGTCGTTGCTCGACGAGCCGTTTCGGATGCGCCGAGCGGCGTTGACCGAGTTGGTGACCGGCCAACGGCACTGCCACGTCACCCGGGTCACCGGCGATCCGGCGTTGGCTACCCGCTGGCTGACCACCTTCGAGGGCGCCGGCCTGGACGGGGTGATCGCCAAACGGCTGGACGGGCGGTATCTGCCCGGCAAGCGGGACATGGTGAAGGTCAAACACCACCGCGACGCCGACTGCGTCGCGATGGGCTATCGCATCCACAAAAGCGGCGACGGCATCGGGTCGATCCTGTTGGGGCTCTACCGCGACGACGGCGAACTGGCGATGGTAGGCGGGGCGGCGTCGTTCACCGCGGCGCAGCGGCGCAAGCTGCTGGCCGAGCTGGAACCGCTGCGGATCGGCCACGACATCGTCTACGAAGGCGAGCCGAGCCGGTGGAACACTGGGCGGGATAAGGCCGACAAGCGGTGGGTTCCGATCCGCCCGGAGCGGGTCGCCGAAGTCGCCTACGACCAGATGGAGGGCGACCGGTTCCGGCACACGGTGAAGTTGCTGCGCTGGCGGCCCGACCGCGACCCGAAAAGCTGCACCTTCGACCAGCTCGACGTGCCGCTGAAGTACGACCTGTCCGACGTGCTGGAGTCTTGAAGTGACCGCGGAAAACACGGCCGAAGAACTGCCCGTCGACGGCATCGGCGTCCGGCTGACCAACCCGGACCGGATGTATTTCCCGCGGCTCGGCGCCGCCGGCACCAAGCGGGCGCTGGTGGACTACTACCTGGCCGTGACGAGCGGGGCCGGCGGACCGATGTTGGACGCGCTGCGCGACCGACCCACCCACCTGCAACGGTTCCCGGATGGCATCGACGGCAACGAGGTCTACCAGAAGCGACTGCCGCGCGGGTATCCGGACTACCTGGAGACCTGCCGGGTGACGTTTCCGTCCGGTCGCACCGCCGACGTGCTCAAGGTCACCAAGCCCGCCGACGTCATCTGGACCGCCCAGATGAGCACCATCACGCTGCACCCGTGGCCGGTGCGCTGCCCGGACACCGAACATCCCGACGAGTTGCGCATCGACTTGGACCCACAGCCCGGCACCGGCTTCGAGCAGGCCCGCGCGGTCGCCGTCGACGTCCTCCGCCCGCTGCTCGACGAACTGGGCCTGGTGGGCTACGTCAAAACCTCCGGTGGCCGCGGTGTGCACGTTTTCCTGCGGATCAAAACCGACTGGGACTTCATCGAAGTGCGCCGCGCCGGTATCGCGCTGGCCCGCGAGGTGGAACGGCGGGCACCGGAGGCGGTGACCACGTCGTGGTGGAAAGAAGAGCGGGGCGCGCGGATCTTCATCGACTACAACCAGAACGGCCGCGACCGCACCATGGCGGCGGCCTATGCGGTGCGGGCCACCCCGATCGCCACCGTGTCCACCCCGCTGACCTGGGACGAATTGACCGCGGCGGCGGTCGATCCGGACGACTACACCATGGCCACCGTGCCCGACCTGATCCGGCGGCGCGGCGATCCGTGGCGCACCATCGACGCCGTCGAGCAGTCGATCGAGCCGCTGCTGGACATGGTCGCCGCCGATGAAGCCCGCGGCCTCGGCGACCTGCCCTACCCGCCGAACTACCCGAAAATGCCGGGCGAACCCAAACGCGTGCAGCCCAGCCGGGACACCGACCTGAATAGGTCAAAGAAGTAGAAGTGACATGCCTTCCCACAGACCGGAATGCAATAGTCCGATAGCATTATCGCTATTACGTGCTAAAGGAATCTCTGGCGTTGAGACACAAATTGCGATACTGGGTCGTCGTCAGCTTCCGTGGCGCGCTCGCGTTGGCGGCTGCGTTGCTGATCCTCCTAGGTGTCCTGCTACAGATCGGCGTGTACCACAAACCAATATGGTTCCCCATCGCGGTTGCGGCCATCGTTGCTCTAGGGAGTCTGATCAGCAACTCGAAAGGAACGATTGCTGCGGCGATGGCCACGCGAAGGGAGACGGCGCGAGCACGCATCTTAAAGGCGTCGATCGCCGCTGTTTTCCACGTTTCACGCGAAACCAACATAGAGCCGCTCGTTATAGGCGTTAGCGTCTTTAGGGCGCGCCGCCGCCTCGAGTTTCAGCGAGCAGCGTGGCCTGTGCACACTGTCAACCGGCTGTATCGCGTGTCGCGCTTTAGGCTCAACGATATCCCGCAGCCTTCGGCAGTGCGGTGGCTGGAAGGCAAGGGCACCATAGGAGCCTGCCTGCGTGCTGGGCGTTGGCAACATCAGAACAGGTCGCCGATCGCCCAGCGGTATGAGGGCTCAGATGTGATAAGTCGACAAGACTATGACCAATTGCCTGACGACGAACGTTCTGGCTTCACGTACAAGGAGTTTGTCGGCATCATCCACAAGTACGCAGAGATCCTCGCAGTCCCGATCAAGTCAGAGGGTGGAGCTAGGGTCGTTGGCGTGTTGGCGGTAGACCGGCCGTACGACGCGGCATTGACAGCTACGGTCTTCGATGCCACCAAGATCAGGGCAGCCGCCGAAATCGCGGCCGCAGCAATACACCAAGACGTGCAGGATGCACCTATATTGGACCCATAGGAGAGGCGGTGCGCGGTGTCAACCACGATCGAGGAGCGGGAAGCTGGCCGGCGGTACATCAGTGTGCTCCGGTCGCTGAACCCGGATCCCATCTTATCGAAACGCCTTGATGACATAGAGAAGTCGCTAGGCAGCGCGGACAGTACGGAGGTAGACGCCCCGCCGATGACTGCCCGCTAGCGGTCGATCACCAATACCTCGAATAAGCGCATCGGCGCCGATCACACCGGTCGTGTCATCAACCCGACACACGTCGCAGTCAGCAGCCGGGTCAGGGCCTCGGCGAAGTCGAGGTTCCAGTCCGGCGGCACCTCCGGCTGCATCGCGTAGGCGTCGGCGAGTCCCTCCGGAGGGTGGGCGATCTGCCACAGCGGCGCGGCCAACGAGTAGGAGGCGAGCAGCAGGTCCAACGCCCCTTTTTGACCCAATCCGGGCAGCGCCTGCTCAATCGCATTCGCCATCACCAGCCCGGCGGCGGTGCTCATCGTCTTGACCTCGATCACCCGTTCGGCATCGACCTCGTGTTCCAAGTGCAAATGCAGGTTGGCCAGCAGGTCGCAGAACAGCGGGTCGGCGACCAACCCGCCGGTCAGCGCTTCGGCAACCCGGCCCGGTGACATCGGCCCGGGTTCGCTCAGCGCCTTGCACACGGCGTCCGACCACCGTTCCCACCTTTCGGCTGCCACCCGCAACAGCACCTCTTTGTGCGAGCTGTAGTAGCGTCGCACCGCCGAATAGTGCATCCCGGCCCGGTTGGCGACCGCGGTCAACGTCACCGAGGCGACGCCGGTCTCTAGCGCCACCGACCGGGCCGCTTCGATCAGCGCCGCCGCCCGCTGGCGTTTTTTCTCCTCGCTGCGGGCCCGCTGGAATGAGACTTGCCGCACAGCGCGAGGATAACGCACGTTGTGTGCGTTGCAAGCACTGGCGGAGTGCTGTAGCGTGCGTTTACGCACGTCACATGCGTTATACGACCACGGTTCACGGTGGTGAAGGGGATACCGATTTTAAAGCTGGTGAGGCGGTTTTGGATACCGCTGGTGATCCTGGTGGTTGTCGGGGTCACCGGTTTCACGGTGTCCCGGATCCACGGCTTCTTCGGCGCCGAGAAACGCCCGTCATACGCGGACGGCCAGATCGAAGACACCAAACCGTTCAACCCCAAGCAACTGGTCTATGAGATCTTCGGCCCACCCGGCACGGTGGCCGACATCAGCTACTTCGACATCAATTCCGAACCGCAGCGCGTCGACGGCGCCCATCTTCCGTGGCGGCTGGAGATCGTCACCACGCTGCCCGCCGTGGTGGGCAACATTGTGGCGCAGGGCGACAGCAACAGCCTCGGATGCCGCATCATCGTCGACGGGGTGGTCAAGGCCGAACGGATTTCTAACGAGGTGAACGCCTACACCTACTGTCTGGTCAAAGCCGCATGACCAGGCACGCCGGCGATCGGCGTCACCCCGGCTCGTTCGCCGCGCGCGCCATCCGGCGACTGGCGGTACCGATCATCTTGGGCTGGCTGGCGCTGATCGCACTGCTCAGCATCCGCATCCCGTCGTTGGAAGACATCGGCAAAGCACAAGCGGTGTCGTTGAGCCCCCGTGATGCGCCGTCGATGCAGGCGATCATGCGGATGGGCAAGGTGTTCCAGGAATCCGATTCGGACAGCACCGCGATGGTCGTGCTGGAGGCCGATCGTCCGCTCGACGACGCCGACCACAAGTACTACGACGAACTGATCCGCAAACTCGAAGCCGACACCAAGCACGTCCAGCACGTCCAGGACTTTTGGGGCGACCCGCTGACCGCGGCGGGTGCCCAGAGCGCCGACGGCAAAGCGACCTATGTGCAGCTCAACCTGGCCGGGAACATGGGGCAGGCGCTGGCCAACGAGTCGATCGCCGCGGTCCGCGACATCGTGGATTCCACCCCACGACCACCCGGCCTGTCGGTGTACACCACCGGTGCGACGGCGCTGATCACCGACATGAACCACAGCGGCGATAAATCGATCGCCCTGATCACCGCGGTGACGGTGGTGGTGATCTTCACCATGCTGACCCTGGTTTACCGGTCGATCACCACCGTGGTCCTGGTCTTGGCCACGGTGGGAATGGAATTGATGTCCGCCCGCGGAATTGTCGCCTTCCTCGGCTATCACGAATTGATCGGCCTGACGACGTTTGCCTCCAACTTGCTGACATCACTGGCCATCGCCGCGGGCACCGACTACGCCATCTTCCTGATCGGGCGCTACCACGAGGCCCGGCATGCCGGCGAAGACCGAGAAACCGCCTACTACACAGCTTTTCATGGCGTTTCCCACGTCATCTTGGGTTCCGGCCTGACCATTGCCGGTGCAACGTTCTGCCTCAGCTTCACCCGGATGCCCTATTTCCAGACCCTGGGCATCCCGTGCGCCACCGGCATGGCTGCCTCGGTTGTCGCAGCGCTGACGTTGGGGCCGGCGATTCTGACCGTGGGCAGTCGGTTCGGCCTGTTCGAGCCGAAACGCAAAACCAGCACCCGGGGCTGGCGGCAGGTGGCCACCGCGATCGTGCGCTGGCCGGTGCCGATCCTGATGACCTCGGTTGCGATTGCCCTGATCGGTTTGGTCACCCTGCCCGGTTTCAAACCGGCGTACGACGACCGGCTGTACATTCCGCAGTGGATTCCGGCGAACGAAGGATTTGCCGCGGCCGACCGGCACTTCTCCCAATCCCGGATGATGCCGGAGATGCTGCTCGTCGAAGCCGACCACGACCTGCGCAATCCAGCCGACTTCTTGATTATCGACAAACTGGCCAAAGCGGTGTTCCGGGTGGTCGGCATCGCCCGGGTGCAGGCGATCACCAGGCCGCAGGGCACTCCCATCGAGCACACCTCGATCCCGTTTCAGATCAGCATGCAAAACGCCGGACAAATTCAGAACATGAAGTACCTGCAAGACCGGATGGACGACATGCTGGTCCAAGCCGACGCGATGCAGACCACCATCGACACGATGAACCACATGTACGACCTGATGAGCCAGATGGCTGGCACCACCCATCAGATGGTCGGCCATATGGAAGTGCTGCAGGGCCAGATTCACGACATCCGGGACCACATCGCCGATTTCGAGGATTTCTGGCGGCCGATCCGCAGCTACT
>CAZPZQ010000069.1:0-6412 GCA_964590745.1 uncultured Mycobacterium sp.
CGGAGTCGTAGACCCAGCCGGTTTTGGTGGGGTACGGAAACTGCCCCGGCTTCAACAGGTTTGCCATCCGCAGTTCGGCCGGATCCATCTTCAGCTCGTAGGCCAGGCAGTCGACCAGGCGTTCCACCAGGTACACCGCCTCGGTGATGCGGAACGAACAGGCGTATGCCACCCCGCCCGGCGCCTTGTTGGTGTAGACGGCCGTCATGTGACAGTAGGCGGCTTCCAGGTCATAGCTCCCGCAGAACACCCCGTAGAAGCCGGCCGGGTACTTGCTCGGCGCCGCTTGGGCGTTGAACGCGCCCTGGTCGGCCAGCACGTTGGACCGGACCGCCAGGATCTTGCCCTCGTTGGTGGCGGCGATCTCACCGACCATGATGTAGTCGCGGGCAAAGCATGTCGACGTCAGGTTCTCGCTGCGGTCTTCCACCCATTTGACCGGCTTGCCCAGCAGCAGCGAGCCGACAACCGCGCACACATAGCCGGGGTAGATCGGCACCTTGTTGCCGAATCCGCCGCCGATGTCGGGTGAGATGATCCGGATCTTGTGTTCGGGCAGGCCCGCCACCAGCGCGTACAGCGTGCGGTGGGCGTGCGGCGCCTGGGTGGTGCACCACAGGGTGAGTTTTCCGCTCACCGGGTCCATATCGGCGACCGCGCCGCAGGTTTCCATCGGCGCGGGATGCACCCGGGGATAGACCATCTCCTGTTTGACCACGATGTCGGCCGTGGCGAAGACGGCTTCGGTGGCTGCGGCGTCGCCGGTCTCCCAGTCGAAGCAGTGGTTGTCGGTCTTGCCGTCCAGGTCGTCACGGATCACCGGCATGCTCGGGTCGAGAGCCTTGCGGGCATCGATCACCGGGTCGAGCGGGTCGTAGTCGACGTCGATCAACTCGAGTGCGTCATGAGCCGAGTAGTGGTCCTCGGCGATGACCGCCGCCACCTCCTGGCCCTGAAAGCGAACCTTGTCGGTGGCCAGCACCGCGGCGACGTCGTTAGCCAGCGTCGGCATCCAGGCCAGGCTCTTTTCGGCCAGGTCAGCGCCGGTGATCACCGCCTTGACTTTCGGATGTGCTTGTGCCGCGGACGCATCGATGTTGGCGATGCGCGCGTGCGCGAACGGTGAACGCAGGATCGCCATGTGCAGCATGCCGGGCAGCGCGATGTCGTCGACATAGTGGCCGCGTCCGCGGACGAAGCGGGGGTCCTCCTTGCGCATCATCCGGCCGTAGCCGCATGGTTTCTCGTCGTTGTCGGCGGTGTCTTCGGGCCGCTGCGGGACCGTCGGCCGAACCTCGGTGGTGGTCATGCCCCGACCTCCGCTGCTTCGGTTGGCTCCTTGGGATGTCCAGCTGCCCACTGAATGGACCGCACGATGGTGGTGTAGCCGGTGCAGCGGCAGATCTGTCCGGAAATCGCCTCTCGAATGGTGTTTTCGTCCGGATTCGGGTTGTGGTCCAGCAGGTTTCGACCGGTGATCATCATGCCGGGCGTGCAAAAGCCGCACTGCAGCCCGTGGCAATGCATGAAACCCTGTTGGATCGGGTCAAGTTGGCCGTCGACTTCAAGGCCCTCGACGGTGCGCACGTTGTGGCCGCTGGCCATCGCGGCCAGCATGGTGCAGGACTTGACCGGCTCGCCGTCCACCTCCACCACGCAGGTTCCGCAGTTGCTGGTGTCGCAGCCCCAGTGGGTTCCGGTGAGGCCCAATTGGTCTCGCAGAAAATGTACCAACAGCATCCGAGGTTCGACGTCGGCGCTAACCTGCTCGCCGTTGACCGTCATCGTCACCTGCATGCTTCTCCTCTCGGGTGGTGACCCGCGGCGCCCGGCTTCGCCGCACTTGCGATCACCACGACTATCCTTCCTCGGGGGCGTTGTGCACTCGCTGGGTCGCCGTCCGCAGGGTGCGGATGGTCAGCTCGGAGGCGAGATGCCGCTTGTAGTCGGCGGTGCCGCGCATGTCGGTGACCGGCTCGCAAGCCTCGGCGGCGCGGCGGCCGGCCTCGGCGAACGTTTCGTCGGTGGCGGGGCGCCCGACCAGGTCGCGCGTGAGCGCGGCGAGCGCGTCGGCATCGGGATTGACCGCCGTCAGCCCGACCTTGGCGGCGCTGATGGTGTCCCCGTCCAGGGTGACCGCAGCACCCGCAGCGGTGACCGCCCAGTCGCCCACCCGGCGCTCCACCTTCGCGTAGGCGCTGGACATGTTTTCTCGAAGCGGGACCCGGACTTCAACCAGTACTTCGTTGTGCGCCAGCGCCGTCTCATACGGGCCGGCAAGGAAGTCGTCCATCGCGACCCGGCGGTCCCCGGCCGGTCCGCGGGCCAGGCAGACCGCGTCCAGCACGGTGCACACGGTGGCCAGGTCCTCGGCCGGGTCGGCTTGGCACAGCGAGCCGCCCAGGGTGCCGCGGTTGCGCACCACCGGGTCGGCGATCACCCGCTCGGCGTCGGCGAAGATCGGGCACACCCGCGTCAGGGCGTCGGACTCCAGCAAATCCCGATGCCGGGTCATCGCACCGAGCCGAACCTGGGTCGGTTCGACGGTGACGTAGCCGAGTTCGGCGGCCAGGTCGTTGATATCGATCAGATACTCCGGGTTGGCGATCCGGAGTTTCATCATCGGCAGCAGGCTGTGCCCACCGGCGACGATCATCGCGCCGTCGCCCAGTCGGTCCAGCAAACCGATCGCGTCGGCGACGCTGTGTGCGCGTTCGTACTCAAACGGTCCAGGTACCTGCATGCGATGACTCCCAACGGCCCCCGCTATCCGCCAGTCTCGGCAGGACTGACCAGGGTGTCAACCGCGGATTAAGCGATCACTGAATCGGCTGGATGAACCGGGTGGCAAGGGGATCGTGGTGGATGCGGCCGTCGGTGTCCACCAGGCGCTGACCGCCGCCGCCCCACCGCCGGGCGATGATGTCGGCGGCTATCGACACCGCGGTTTCCTCCGGGGTGCGGGCACCGAGGTCTAGACCGATCGGGCTGGCCAACCGGCTCAGCTCGGCGTCGGTGAGCCCGGCGGCCCGCAGTCGGGCCATCCGGTCTGCGTGCGTGCGTCGCGACCCCATGGCGCCGATGTAGCCGACCTCCGGCAACCGCAGCGCGACCTCGAGCACCGGAACGTCGAACTTCGGGTCGTGGGTGAGTACGCAGATCACCGTGCGCTGGTCTATCGTGCCTGCCTCGGCTTGGGCGGCCAGGTAGCGGTTCGGCCAGTCCACCACCACCTCATCGGCGGTGGGAAAGCGTCGCGACGTGGCGAACACCCGGCGGGCGTCGCAGACGGTAACCCGATAACCCAGAAAGGAACCCTCGCGCGCCAGCGCAGCGGCGAAGTCGATCGCGCCGAACACCAACATCCGCGGGCGCGGGGCATAGCTGGCGATGAAGACGTCGACGCCCTCGTCGAGCCGCTCACCGTCCAGGCCGTAGGTGAGAACGTCGCTGCGGCCCACCGCGAGCAAGCCCCGGGTGTCGTCGGTGACCGCGGTGTCGACGCCCGCGGTGCCCAGTGACCCGGTCACCGCCTCGGGTCGGACGACCAGCCGGCGGCCGACGAACGCGGGGTCCGGGTGGGCGATCACCGTCGCGACCGCCACCGGCCGCTGCGCTTCGATGTCATCGGCCACTGCACGCAGGTCCGGGAAGTTGTCTCGGGAGATGGCCTCGATGAAGATGTCGATGATGCCGCCACAGGTCAGGCCGACCGCGAAAGCGTCGTCGTCACTGATCCCGTAGCGTTCCAGCCGCGGTATCCCGGTGCGGGCGGCCTCGGTGGCCAGCTCATAGACCGCAGCTTCGATGCACCCGCCGGACACCGATCCGCTGACCGAACCGTCCGGGGCCACCACCATCGCGGCCCCCGGTGAACGAGGCGCAGATTGAAACGTGCGCACCACGGTCCCGACGCCGGCGACCGCGCCGGCAGCCCAGATCGTCATCAGGTCGGTCAGCACGTCGCGCACGTGTCCCAGCGTAGGCTCATTTTCGTGACCCCAGCTCAGCTCCGGGCCTACTCGGCGGTGGTCCGGTTGTGCTCGGTGCGGGCGGCCGCCGCAGAGCTGGGTATGTCCGACGCGGGGGTGTCGATGCATGTTGCCGCGCTGCGCAAGGAACTCGACGACGCGTTGTTCACCAAGACCGGCGCCGGGTTGGCGTTCACCCCCGGTGGTCTTCGGTTGGCCAGTCGGGCGGTGGAAATCCTTGGCCTGCAACAGCAAACGGCGATCGAGGTGACCGAGGCAGCGCATGGCCGGCGGCTGCTGCGCGTCGCCGCGTCCAGCGCTTTCGCCGAACATGCCGCGCCCGGCCTCATCGAGCTGTTCTCGTCGCGCGCCGACGACTTGTCGGTCGAGTTGAGCGTGCACCCGGTCAGCCGGTTCGCCGACCTGGTCACCAGTCGCGCTGTCGACATTGCCATCGGCCCGGCTGGCGAAAGCCAAATCGCTTCCGACGGCTCGATAGTCGCGCAACCTTTCCTGAAATACCAGATTATCGCCGCCACCGCGCCGAACAGTCCGTTGGCGCGCCGCGAGTCGTCGGCCGCGCAGCTCCGCGAGCAGGACTGGATGCTGGGGCCATCGGCTGGCAGCGCCGACGGCGAGATCGCGCTGATACTGCGACATCTGGCGGTCCCGGAATCGCGGCAACGCATCTTCCAGAGCGACGCAGCCGCGCTCGACGAGGTGCGCCGGGTCGGCGGCGTCACATTGACGATCAACTTCGCGGTGGCCAAAGACCTGGCCGTCGGTCGGCTCGCCCGGGTAGCGGCGCCCGGCCTGCCGGTGTCAGGTGAGTGGCGTGCGCTGACCTTGGCACCCTCGGTGCGGCAGCCGGCGGTGTCGGAGCTGGTCGGCTTCATCACCACTCCGCGGTGTATCCAGGCCATGATCCGCGGCACCGGCGTGGGGGTTTCCCGATTCCGTCCGAAAGTACATGTCACGCTGTGGAGTTGACCGTTGCTCAAGCCGAACAATGTCACGGAAGGTAGGCAGCAGAAGTGGCCGCAGCCGAGGGGAAAACCATCTCCCAGTTGGCTCGGGAGGCCCTAGAGGCCCGGCTTGCCGCCCCGTCCTGAACCGAGGCGTGCGGCTGTTGGGAGCGCGTTTAGAACCAGGTGCTCGGGTCGAAGAGGTTGAAGCTGTCGGCGGAAGCGCTGCCGGCCGCACCACCGGCGTCGGAAACACCGGCGGCGGCGTCACCCGGGTCCAGTGGGGCGATGGCGTCGAACACGCTGGACAGGTCGACGTTGCCGAACGGGGTGATCAGGGTGTCGGTGATGCTGGAGGCGGCGGTACCGTCGGGGTTCGGGATGGCCTCGTAGACGTTCTCCCAACCGGAACCGAAGTTGGTGACGCTGAGCTGGGTGGTGTCGATGAAGCCCAGCAGGTTCGACGTGGTGACGGTGGTGTCGACCGACCCGAGGTCGGCGCCGCTGCTGTCGTAGACGTCGAGGTCCGCGCTGCCCAACGGGATGCCGGCGAGCGAGCCGCCGCCGATCTGCAACAGCGGTGCGATCCCGGTGGTCGGGCCGATCCCGGTGAGCCCGTCGGCGCCGGGGTCGAAGGTGGTGCCGTCGATGGTGAACGCGTTGTCGCTCAGTCCCGTGGCATCGGAGGTCACACCCAGACCGGTGAACGCGGCGCCGGGGCCCATCGGGGCGGTGGCGTCATAGGACGTCGGGATGTTCAGGTTGCCGAACGGGGTGACCAGCGTGTCGGTGATGTGCCCCGCGGCGGTGCCGTCGGCGTCCGGGGTGGCGACGTAGACGTTCTCGAAACCACCACCGAGGTTGGTGACGCTGTACACCGTCCCCACGTCGGTCAGGGTATCGGGGGGTGTGTAGTCGGCGACGGCGCTGCCGAGGGCATTGGCAATGTCATCCGCGTCGGCGAAGGAAATATTGATGCCGGCGTCTTTCAGGCTGAAGTAGATGGTGGTACCGATGGGCGGACTGCTCAGGCTGACCCCGCCGATGGCGTTGGCGACAGCGGTCGCGGTGGTGTCGGCCCCGCTGAGGTCGACGCCGCTGTTGGTCACGGCGCTCACGACGTCGCTTTCCGGCAGGACCGAGCGCTCACCAGGCGTTTTCGATGTCCCCGTGCTGGGTGATCCAGGTGTGCATCGCGATCCCGGCCGCGACGCCGACATTGATGCTGCGGGTGGAACCGAACTGAGCGATCGACACCACCACGTCGGCACCGAAACGGGCGTCGTCGCTGATGCCCGGGCCTTCCTGGCCGAACACCAAGAGGCAGTCGCGGGGCAGCGCGGTGTGTTCCAGTCGGGCCGCGCCGACGACGTTGTCCACCGCCACCACCGTCAGACCGGTGCTCGCGGCGAAATCCAGTAAGTCGGCGGTGCTGTCGTGGTGGCGCAACCGCTGGTAGCGATCGGTGACCATAGC
>CAZPZQ010000069.1:6422-12395 GCA_964590745.1 uncultured Mycobacterium sp.
GCCGTCCGACGATGTGCACGGTGTGTACCGCGAACGCGTTGGCGGTGCGCACCACCGAACCGATGTTGGCGTCGTGGCCGAAGTTTTCGATGGCGACATGCAACGGGTGCCGGCGTTGGTCGATGTCGGCGATGATCGCCTCCCGCGTCCAGTAGCGGTAGGCGTCGACGACGTTGCGGGTGTCGCCCTCCTGCAACAGCACCGGGTCATATCGCGGGTCGGTCGGTACGTCGCCGAGCCAGGGTCCGACACCGGCCGCCGGTGTGCCCCACTCGGTCGGCCCCGGGTGCTCAGGCATGACGGATCCACACCCGCGGCTAAGCCAGGCCCAGATCGGCCAACCCCAGCAGACTGCGGTACGGCAGCCCATCGGCGGCGATGGCCTCAGCGGCGCCGGTCGCGCGGTCCACCACGGTGGCCACGCCGACCACCTCGCCGCCGGTGTCGCGGACCGCGCGCACCGCGGTCAGCACCGAACCACCGGTGGTGCTGGTGTCCTCTACCACCAGAACGCGCCGCCCCGCGACGTCGGGGCCTTCGATGAGACGTTGCATGCCATGCGCTTTGACCGTCTTGCGGACCACGAAAGCGTCGATGGGCCGGCCTGGGGCGTGCATGACGGCGGTCGCGACCGGGTCCGCGCCCAGGGTCAGCCCGCCAACGGCTGCGTAATCCCAGTCGTCGGTCAGATCCCGGATCAGCCGGCCGATCAACGCGGCGGCCCGGTGATGCAGGGTGGCGCGCCGCAGGTCGACGTAATAGTCGGCCTGCCGGCCAGACGACAGCGTGACCCGGCCGGTCACCACCGACAATCGGCGCACCAGCGCAGCCAGCTCGTCGTGGCCCGCAATGTCAGGTGCGGCCACGGCCCCGACCGATGGTGTTCGACATGGCCCGCGTCAGGCTGCGTGGCATCAACCGTGCCGCGGTGGTGAGCATTTTGTACTGCATACCGGGAATGATGACCACTTTGCGGCGAGCGATGTCGGTCAGGGTCGCCGAAACCACGTCGTCGACCTCCAGCCACATGAACGACGGCAGTGAAGCCATATTGATCCCGGCGCGCTGATGGAATTCGGTGTGCACATATCCCGGGCACAGCGCATGCACGCTGACACCGGTGCCGCGCAGGCCGGTGGCCAGGCCTTCGGAAAACGAGACCACCCAGGCTTTGGACGCCGAGTAGGTGGACCCCCTCCCGGACACCAGCCCGGCCACGCTCGCCACGTTGACCACGGTGCCGGCGCCGGCGTCGATCATCGCCGGCAGCGCCGCTCGGGTCAGCTGCATCACCGCGGTGACGTTGACGTCCAGTTGCGCCTGCAGCAGCACCGGGTCGGCGGTCCAGAACTCACCGGAGGTGCCGAAGCCGGCATTATTCACCAGCACCTGCACACCGGCGATCAGCCGGTCGGCCACCTTGGCCCGGTCGCCCGGAGCGGCCAGATCGGCGGGCAGTATCTCGACTACGCCGCCGTTGCCGCCGAGCTCGGCCGCCAGGTGAGCCAGCCGATCGGCGTCGCGCGCGACCAGCACCAGATCGTAGCCGTCGGTGGCGTAACGCCGGGCAAAGCCGGCCCCGATTCCGGAAGTGGGGCCGGTGATCAGGGCGACAGGACGCGGCATGAACGCCAGCGTAGCGGCGGTGTTGCCCAATCCCGAGACCGTGCCCCGGTCGGCGACGCGACTGAACCAGGGTCAGCGCTGATAATGCGGGGCCTGTTGGGACCCGAGCGGCGGTGGCGCGACTCGCTCGCGAGTCGCAGCCTCGCGGCGCCTGCCCGCTAGCTCCGGTTGGGCGGCCGGGGCCAGCGGCCGGCTCGGCTCTATGCTGCGGCGGGGCGCCTCGAGCAGCGCTGCCTGCTCGGCTGCCGGCGGCAGCACCCGCAGCAGGTCGTCGAACTGGCGCACGATGCGCAAGCCTTCGTCCCACTGGGCACGGCCGCTGCCGATCGGCATGCTGAGCAAGGTCCAGTTCTGCTCGTTCCACATGATCTCCGCGCAGTCCGGCGCGGTGTGGGCGAACGTGACCATCCGCCGGTCGCAAGCCCGGCGCGCCGCGTCGAGGTTGGTGGAGTACACCATCCGCGGCCCGATCGCACCCAGCAGCCAGATGTCGTTCTCTCGCGGTTCCTTGATGCCTTTGAGTCGCAGATCGACCACCACGTTGGTGCTGACCCGGTGGTGTAAGGCGATCACCGTCGCGACGTCGTCGAGGTCGAAGATGAACACCGCCTCACCGCGGATCTGCCCTAACACCACGTTGCGTGCTGAAACGTCGCCGACGGTGGACATCACCCCGCGTTTCCAGCGTTTGACGACGTCGGTGGACTCCGATTCGTAGTCGAACCCATGTGACCGAGCCCAGGACCGACGGCGCCTACTGCGCCCGCGACGCCGATCGATGTCGACGTAGAGCAACACCGCCGCGCCGACAAAACACAGTGCGGACAGGGTGAACCAAAGCGGGACCATTGGCCCTAGCGTATCCGTTCGCTGCCGGGATACACGAATGCCAGCAGGTCACAACCTGGCATCAAGCCCGGGCCAGCCGTCACGCGTCACGGCGCGACGGCGCCACTGCTGCCGCCGAAGATGGTCTGCCCGATCCCGGCGTTGGAGATGTAGATCGGCTGTTGGGTGAACGGGATATACCCGGTGTTCATCGAGTTGCCCGAGACCACGGTGGGGCCGTTGAAGTCGTTTGTGAGGTATGAATACAGTTCTGTGTTGCCGTCGCGGTCGGCGTACACGGTGATCTGTGTCCCGCCGGGGACGGTTCCAGAGAGCTGGCCGGTTCCCAGCGCGGACGACGGCATGGTGCCGTACACGCCACCGGAGTCCATAATTGCGCTGACCTTGCTCAGCGGACCGTCATCGATGGACACCCACAGGGTTGCTCTGGGCGCGCCGTTCACCACGTCGCCGCCGGATAGCGGGTTCGGGCCGAACACCAGTTGCTTGCCGGGAATGTCGATCAGCACGCCCTTGCTGAGGTCGCCGGGTAGCGCCTGGGTCACGATGCCGTCAGGGCTCGGCCCGCCGGCGTTCGGCCCGATGCCCAGCACGCCCTGCACTTCGGCCGGTGCGAAGTAGCTCGCCCAGTTGCCGTAGCCGCCGAACAGCGCGTCGAGCGTGGTCGGCCAAGAGAAGAGGACCGCGTTGACGCTGGTCGTTCCGGTCACGATGCCGTTGCCGAAATCCACCGTGGTCGGCAGGGTGATATAGAAGTAGCCCAGCCCGCCGCTATAGGCGCCGAAATCCATCCCGGTCGGGAATTGCAGGAGGGTCTGCCAGCCCAGGTCGTACCACGGAATGTTCAGCCCGGCTGACCCGGTGTCCACCAACACGTCGGTGTCGGGTCCACCCCCGACCGAGATGCTCACCACCGGCTCGGTCTTGGCAGCACCGAGGCCCTTCATCTCCAGCGGGACGCTTGCCGTCGACGGCTGGGCGGCCGGACCGGGGTCAGCAGCCGGCTGCGGGACCAGAGCCGCTGCCGGCGCCGGGCTCACATCCGGCTGCGGGGGCGCGACGACGCTGGCCGCGGTACCGGCGTCGGCTGCTGCGTCCGGACTGCCGTCGAGACCGGTTCCGCTGCCGCCGAACAGCCAACTCCACGCGCCGGAATCCACCGGCTGACCGAGCG
Organism: uncultured Mycobacterium sp.; assembly: GCA_964590745.1. GTDB lineage: Bacteria > Actinomycetota > Actinomycetes > Mycobacteriales > Mycobacteriaceae > Mycobacterium. The sequence goes on from CAZPZQ010000069.1 coordinate 10,072, forward strand.
GACTGGTGATCCAGGACTGCTCAAGCTGATCGATCGGGTTAACGATGTAGGTCTGGAGCCAGTCGGTGAGCAGGGCATCAAACGATGCCATCGGGTCAGCGAAACTGGCGGCGCTCGCGAAGTCCGCGGTGTCGGCCGCCGACAAGGCGGGCGCCAACAGACCGTCGACGTCGAAGGTGGCGGCGAAATCGCCCGGAAGAGCCGGATCGACGAGGGCTGCGGTCTGGGCGATCGCATCGACGATCGGCTCGAATAACGCATCGATGTCGGCGTGCGCTGCCGGGGCACCGCTCAGCGGGGCCATCCCCACCGCGAAAGCCCCGCCGACCGCAGCACCCAGGCCCCTCAACCGCCGGCGGCGGCGGCGCTGTTTGCTACTGCGCGCGGGGCAGTCCTCTTCGTTGAGGCTCCGCTGACCGGACATCGCTTACCCTCCCACCGGACCGCGGTACTGGTCGGTAACCGCGTCTGCTCAGCAGGAGCTACGTTAACTCACGGGCTCGTCGGCTGCAATTGGCCCGGTACCCGACGTGCACCGGTTCGCTACCTTCCTCATCCGGGACTACCGAAGATCGTCATCCCAACGCCATGGGGGGCGTTGCTGATGTAGATCGGCTGCAGCGCGAACGGCATGTTCCCGGTGTTCATCACCGCGCCCTCGGTCGGGTCAACAGTCGGAGTGTTCACCAGGGTGGTTGTGTACGAGTAGAGCAGGATCGGGTCCTCGCCGCCGGTGTAGACCGAAATCTTCGTTCCCGGCGGCAGATTCGCCGGCAGCTGCCCGGGTTCGAGCACCGACGACGGCATGGTTCCACGGATCCCGCCGCTGTCGATGGACGCCGGCACGGTGTGCAGCGGCCCGTCATCGATCGACACCTGCAGCGGGCTCAGCGGTGCACCCGCAACCGCGATCGAGGTACCGGGATCCAGCGGGTTGGGGCCGAACTGCAGATAGCCGCCCGCCTGGTTGATCAACACACCCTGGCCGAGCGCGCCCGGCAGCGCCATGGTCACCGGCAGCACACCGCTGGATTCGTCCGCGTTCGGGCCCAGGCCCAGGATGGCTTGCCCGCCCCACTCTCTCTGGTATCCCTCGATCGACCAGTAGTCCGGGTTGAAGAAGTTCTCCCAGGATTTCGGCCACGCCGCCAGCACGGCGTGGATGTCGGTCGGTGCTGTCACGATTCCGTCACCGAAATCCACCGGGACCTTGACGGTGGCGTAGAGGTATTCCAGTCCGCCGCTGTATCCGGCGGTGCCGAACCCGGTGGGCCACGGGAACACGCTCAGGCCCAGGTAATACCAGGGCACGGTGAGCGACTCGGATCCGGTGTCGGCCAGCGCGGTGATGTTCCAGCCGCCGTTGACGGTGAGACTCAGCACCGGCTGGGTGTCCACCCGCACCTCCAGCGGCACCGAGTTCGGCGGCAGGGCCACGTCGACCCGTGGGTCGCCGGCGGCGCCGCCGACCAGCCAGGATGCGTCGATGCCCGGCCAGGGGATCGTGTCGTGGTCGATCAGCACCTGTCCGGTCAACGCCACCGACGCCGAATTGATGAGCGAGTCCACCGCCTGGTGCAGCGGGCTGCTGAGCCAGTCCTGCTCGAGCCACTGGACCGGGTTGTAGTGGCCGGCGGCGGCCACGGGTGCGAATGCCACCAGGTCGTCTATCTCCGGGCCGGGAGCGGCGGCGGCTTGGCTGACCGCGTCGATGATCGGTTGGAACAGGTCGTCGATGTCGGCGTTCGCCGCGGGTAAGGCGGTCACTGGGACCAGCCCCGCCGCCAGGAAGGTCCCGGCCGCGCCCGCTATCCCAAGAACCCGGCGACCGCGCCGCGTCCTGCCGCTGGATGACTCATGACTTTTGTCGGCTGCACGCCACTGACCGATCATCACCGACACTCCGCTCAATAATCACATAGACGCGAGCTTGGAACATCTCAGTGATTGTTAATCTAGGCGTTACGTTGACACCTGTCAAGAACTTGCTGTATCGGATCGCCGGCAGCTCCGTGGTCAACTGGTCAGGATCAGCGACTCGCCATCCGAACCGGTGTCGACCGTGACGGTGTCACCGTCGTGCACCTCGCCGGCCAGCAGCTTCTTGGCCAGCTGGTCGCCGATGGCGTGCTGGATCAGCCGGCGCAACGGCCGTGCTCCGTAGACCGGGTCGAACCCGTGCTCGGCCAGCCACTTCTTAGCTGGCAGCGAGACCTCCACAGTCAACCGCCGCTGCGCCAACCGCCTGCCCAGTTGCTCGAGCTGGATGTCGACGATGTGCACCAATTCGTCGGGGTTGAGCGCCTCGAAGATCAGCACGTCGT
>CAZPZQ010000070.1:0-12349 GCA_964590745.1 uncultured Mycobacterium sp.
CGGGGTGGATCTGATCTCCGCAGTCGACGTCCGCTACGCGTCCGCCGACGCCAAGTTCTCGGTGCGCGAGGTGAAGCTGGCGATGGTCGCCGACGTGGGCAGCCTGGCTCGGCTGCCGCTGATCCTCACCGACGGGCATCTGCGCGAGCTGGTGCTGACCGGCAAGGACATCGACGCCGCCCGAGCCGAGAAGATCGGTTTGGTCAACGACGTCTACCCGGATGCGGATGCCTGCCTTTCCGCCGCGCATGCCACCGCCGCCGAAATCGCCGCCAACCCGCCGCTGACCGTGGCCGGCGTCAAAGACGTACTCGACCAACAGCGCATCGACCGGGTGTCGGCCAGCCTGCGCTATGTCGCCGCCTGGAACTCCGCGTTTTTGCCGTCGAAAGACCTGATGGAAGGGATCAGCGCGACGATGGCCAAGCGCGCCCCGAAGTTCACCGGCGAGTAGGCGGATCCATTCCGTGATCTGGCTGCTGTTGGGCGCCGCGATCGGGTTTGAGGTCACCGGGACGCTGTCGCTGCGCGCGTCGGAGGGGTTCACCAAATGGGTGTGGGCGGTGCCGGTGGTGCTGGGCTACGCGGCGTCGTTCGTCCTGTTGGCGCTTGTTTTGAAGCGGGGCATGCCGGTCGGGGTGGCCTACGGGGTGTGGTCCGGCGTGGGCGTGGCGGCGACGGCGGTGCTGGCCCGCTACCTGTTCGGCGATCCGTTCACCTGGGCGATGGCTCTGGGTGTGGTGTTGATCGGCGCCGGGGTGTTCCTGCTGGAGTTCGGCGCCGGCGGCCAGTTGTCCCAGCCGTGACCGGGGCAGGATTCGCCGGACCGGTCGGCGGGAACACTCGGGTATGTCTACTTATCGAGTGCTCAACCCGCACGGCGACGTCGTTGCCACCAAAGACCCACCAAAGACAGCGCCAGCGCCGATGACGCGCACGCCTGGTTCGTCGACGGCGAATGGCGGTTCTTCGACACCACCGACGGCGAACGGCCCTAACCGGGCACCGCGCGGTGCGGATGCCGCCGTAGCCTGGCGGGCATGACCGCACCGATTACTTCGGACGGCCGGATCCGTGTGCCCTCCGACCTCGACGCCGTCACCGCGATCGGCGCCGAAGACCACTCCGGGATCGACCCCGCCGCGGTGGAGCGGATCTGGCAGGCCGCCCGGCACTGGTACGCCGCCGGCATGCAGCCGGCCATCCAACTGTGCCTGCGGCACAACGGCCGGGTGGTGCTCAACCGCGCGATCGGGCACGGCTGGGGCAACGGCCCCACCGATCCACCCGATGCCGACAAGGTTCCGGTGGGCGTCGACACCCCGTTTTGTGCCTACTCGACGGCCAAGGCGATCACCGCGACGGTGGTGCACATGCTGGTCGAGCGGGGCACCTTCGGGCTGGACGACCGGGTGGCCGACTACCTACCGGGTTATCAACGACACGGCAAGGGCCGCACCACCATCCGGCACGTGCTGACCCACAGCGCCGGGGTGCCGGTTCCCACCGGGCCGCGGCCGGACGTGCGCCGCGTCGACGACAGCGACTACACCCGCGAGCAACTGGCCGGGCTGCGGCCGGTGTACCCGCCGGGGCTGATGCATATGTATCACGCGCTGACCTGGGGGCCGCTGATGCGGGAGATCGTCTCGGCGGCCACCGGGAAGAACATCCGCGACATCCTGGCCGCCGAGATCCTGGACCCGCTGGGTTTCCGATGGACGAATTTCGGCGTGGCGCCCTCGGACGTGCCGCGGGTGGCGCCGAGTCACGCCACCGGCCGGCCGCTGCCGGCGCCGGTGGCGGCGGTGTTCCGCAAGGCGATCGGCGGTTCCGTGCACGAGATCATTCCGTTCACCAACAGTGAGCTGTTTTTGACCAGTGTGATCCCGTCGTCGAACACCGTCTCGACCGCGGAAGAGCTGTCCCGGTTCGCCGAAATCTGGCGTCGCGGCGGTGAACTGGACGGGGTGCGGGTGTTGCGACCGGAAACGTTGGCCGCGGCGACGGCGGAATCCCGGCGGCTGCGGCGCGACGTCGCGGTGTTTCCGGGGCGGCTGCGCTGGGGCACCGGTTTTGTGCTGGGTACGACGCGGTTCGGGCCGTTCGGCCGGGACGCGCCGGCGGCGTTCGGTCACCTCGGGTTGACCACGGTGGCCGCCTGGGCCGACCCGGACCGTGGCCTGGCGGCCGGGCTGATCAGCAGCGGCAAACCCGGCCGGGACCCGGAGGCGGGCCGCTACACCGCGCTGATGAACCGGATCACCGCCGAGATTCCACGGATGGTTGAGGGTGGTTGAGGGTGGTTGAGGACGTTTGAGGACGTTTGAGGCCACACCATTGCGTCGGCCACAGGCGTCGCCGTGATCCGCGGTTGGGCAGTGATCTCGTAGGTGATATCACGCGTCCGCGGCCAGGGGCGTGCCGGCAGAGCAGCGGGCCGTACGGATGTCATCTGACTAGTGCGACTAGTCCGATACGGCTACCATGGCTGGCGTGAAGACAATCAGCAGCACCGAAGCGAAGGCGCGCTTGAACGCGTTGTTGGCCGAGGTGGAGCGCACTGGCGCATCGATCATAATCACCAGCCACGGACGCCCCGTCGTGGTCATGTCGCCGGCCACCGCACGGCCCCGTAACTTCGGGCAGCTCCCAGGCTTGGTCGTCCCGGACAACTTCGACGAACCGCTTCCAGCTGATGAACTTTCCGCGTGGGCACCAACCTCGTGACCGCGATCCTGCTCGACACCAACGCCCTACTGTGGCTGGTGTCAACACCTGAGCGGATCGCAGCGCCGACGCGGCAACGACTCGAAGACCAAACCAACCAACTGTTCGTGTCCGCGGCGTCAGCGTGGGAAGTGGCCATAAAGACCCGCATCGGCCGACTCGACGGCAGCGCGCTGCTCGCCGGTTGGGACGAGATCCTGGGCGACATGAACAGCACCGACCTGGCGATCGACTCCGCCGATGCTGCCATGGCTGGCCAACTCAACTGGGAACACAACGATCCGTTCGACCGGATGATCGTGGCCCAAGCCGCCCGGCGGAGTTTCACCATCGCCACCAGCGACAGCACCGTGCAGCGCGGTGCGCTAACCCCGACCATCGCACTCGACTGATTCCGCGAAGTGAAAGTGCTTGGTAGTCAACGGCCTCCATCGCACTTAATCCGGTGCGGACTGCAGAACGCGGGATGGGTCACGTCAGACCGGACTCCTCGCCGTCGTGCCGGGGCATCGGCAACCGCCGCTCCGCCCCGGCATCGCGGCCGGGCAGCCAAGGCAGGTTTCAAGCCATCCGGCCGTGGGTAGTGGCTTGTGCATAGCCGGACCGACCCGGCTTTTGTCAAGGACTTTTGTCAAGGAGGAGTACTTCGATGCACATCACCACATCCACCCTGCGCCGCGGCCTGTACGGAATGTTCGCGGGTGCCATGCTCAGCGCAAGCGTCGCCGTTATGACGCCGGCTGCCCAGTCGGCGCCGGTCGCCCAAGACCCGTGCAGCGCCTCCAATCAAGCCCAGATACTGAGCAACGTCGCGCAGCAGATCAGTAACTACCTGGCCAACCACCCCGACGTCAATCAGGCACTGACCGACATCTCGCGGCAGCCAGCGCCAGCAGCCAACAACAACTTCCAGGGTTACTTCGACAACGACAACCCCGGTGCGGCCAACGATCTGCGTAACATTCAGGCTCCGCTCGCTGCCAACCAGCAGCAGTGCGGTCGGCAGGTCAACGCCAGCGACACATTTGGTGCGTTCCAACGGATTTGAGTTGGTAGCTGATGGCCGGTGCCGCCGCTAGCGACTGCGCATGCCGGAGCAGACCGTTGACGGAGATGGCGTAGCGGGGCTCCGGTGCGGCTGCGCGCGAAGCATTTCCGGTAATCCGATCAGCGGGGAGCACCGCTCCTGACGAAGGTCATGCTGTGTCCGGCCGTCCGGTTGCTGACGGGGACTGCCGCCTGACCGCGCTGGCGCGGCTAGCGCACATCCACGGCGCCGACGCAGGCACACACCGCCACGTCAGTTGGCCGCCCGGGTTGCGGGGCAGCGGACAAGGGCGTCACAGATACGGCCAACTGTGCCGTAGCGACGGCCAGATGTCCGCCCAGCTCACCCGCGGCTGCTGGCACAGATATATCCGCGCGCCGCTTTCGCCGTTCCGGACGCCACTGGGGAAGGTGATGGTCGCGAGCAGTTTGACCCGCGACCAATATCGCTTCAGGTACTTCACCGGGAACTGACCGACGCACACCACGGTTTCCGGGCGTCCGCTCGGCGGGCCCCACCGGGTGTAGTTGTTGTCGCCGCTGTACACCGGCCGGTGCAGACCCGCGGGCGGCCCGAGGATGCTCAGCGCGGCGGCTTCGCCGTAGTTGCTGGTGAAGATCGGTGCATCGGCGGGAAGGGACTTGGCTGCGGCAGCGACCCGGTCGACGAGGTAAGGCCAGCCGTAGGTTTCGGCTGGAACCGGGTTGACTCGGCTCTGGGTATTGATCAGCGAAACCGGCAGCACCGGCAGACACGCGACCACCGCCCCGGCGAACGACGCGATGAGGGCGACCGACCAGCCGATGGGCGGAAGGGCGGTTTCACCCATCCAACCCGACATGTCGGTCCGCTCGGCGGCCTCCACGCGCATGGCGCCAGCCGCGAACAACGCCGCCAGTATCGGCGCCGCGTAGTAGGGTCGGCCGCCGGTGGCGGTGAAAACCAGCACCGTCACGGCGGCCACCACTAACAGCCAGCGGTGCTCGCGTCCGGCCGGCGACGCCAGCCAGCGGATCCCGAGCACCCACAGCACCACCAGCAACGGACCGGCCCACACCAGCGCCTGCATAGGCAGGTGAGTCAGCGAGCCCAGCGGGCCGCCCATCCGACGCGACATGGTCTGCGCGAACTGCAGACTGGGCCAGCCGTGGGTCGCATTCCACACCACATTCGGGGCGGCCAACAGCGCGGCCAGTCCGGCGGCCAGCCACGGCCCGGCGGTGCGGAGCACCGCGCGGTGGAAGATCACCAAGGCCAGCGCTATGCCGACCAGCAGAACAGCGATGGTGTGCTTGGTTTCCAAGCCGATTCCCGCGACCGCGCCGGCGCCCAGCCAAGCCGGCACGGTACGAACCCGCAATGCCCGGGCCACCAACACCAGCACGGCCAGCCAGGCCAGTTGGTCGAGCACCGTGGTGCCCAAGAACACCGATGCACCCATGAACAGCGGGCAAGCCGCGACGGCGGCGGCCGCGACCACCTGGGCGAGTCGCCGCCCGCCGAGTTCCGCGGCAAGCAGGCCCGCCAACACAATGCAGCCGGTCTGCGCGGCGACGGCCAACAGACGCAGCGTCAACAAGGTATTCGGGGTCGCGCTGGCCAGCCGGGCCAGCATCGGCACCAGTGGCGGATGGTCGATGTACCCCCACGCCGGGTGCTGGCCGCAGATCACGTAGTACAGCTCGTCGGGGTGCCAGCCGTAGCGGGTGGCCACCGCCAGGTGCACCGCGGCGGCCACAGCGGCCACCGTCGCCACCGGCAGCCACGCCGGCACGCGACGACGCGGAACTGTCGTGGAGCTCAACGGCACTCCCTCTTCACCTGGGGGCTGCGCACCAGATATCTGCTGCGCCCACAACCTAATCACGCGGTCGGCGCCGCGCAGCGGATTCAACCAGTGCCCGTGCCGCTTGGCACGCGTCTGCCACCGACGCGAGGGTGCATGAATGTACGGTCTCAGCGCCACATCGACGTACATTCGCGCACGTTCGCGGGGCAACTGCGCCCTTCCTGCACGGACCGGGAGCAAAATCGAACCGCCAATGCCGGTCAGCGGACACGGATCTCCACGTCGTGGCCACCGGAGCGCGCCAGCCGCCGGTCCCGGGTCAGGATCGGACACTCCAGCGCCTCGGCGAGCGCCACGTAAGCCGCGTCGTAGGCGGTGAGGGTGTTGCGCAGGGTGAATGCCCGGAGCCGAAGGGCTGCGTTGCTGGACCACCGCCGGATGGGTAAGGCGTCGAAATCGGTCAAGGCGTCGCGTGCCCGGGCCGCGCTGACCTGACCACCGAGGGTCAACCCGCGCAGCGCGGAGACGACCTCGAAGTCCAGCAGCGTCGGGGCATGGAGTTCCTCGTCGGCGAGGTCGGCGCGCAGGGCTTCGGTGCCCTCGACGACGATGAGCGCGTCGACCAGCGCAGCGCTGTCGACGACGATCACGCGCGACGGCGAATCAATTGCTCGTCTCGGTCGGCGCGAGCGACGTCGATGACGTCTACTGCCGATCCGGTAGCGCGCTCGGCGCGTTGCGCGGCACGCTGAAGCACTTCGGCGACCGTGGGGCGGGCGACCTCCCGGCCGATCAGGTCGAGCAGGTAAGCATTCAGCGACTGACCGTGCGCGGCCGCTCGTGCTTTGAGTTCCCGCCGAACTGCGTCGGGAACGTTGCGGATCTGCAGCAACGAAGCCATGCATCCATAATAGAGCGGAATATATGCAGACTGCATGTTACCGCGAGGGTGCACGAATGTACGTCCCCGTCGGCGTGTCGACGTACATCTGTGCACGCTCACGCGCATCTCGACCGCCGGGTCCGACGCGTCCGATCTCGCACCGCGCTGGGCTAACATGGCCGTTGTTCCAGGTCGGATGTTCGCAACCAACACGGCGGTGTCAGACAGTCAACTGCTAGACGAAAAGGGGCCTCGACGTGGCATCGGTGCACTTCATCTCGGGCTTACCGCGGTCCGGCTCGACGTTGCTGGCGGCGTTGCTGCGACAGAACCCGCGTTTCGAGGCCGGCGTAACCGGTCCACTGGCCGACCTGTTCGGTGCGCTGTTGGGAGCGATGAGCGCCCGCAACGAGTTGTCGGTATTCGTCGATGACGCCAAGCGCCAGGGCATTCTGCGCGGGTTGTTCGACAGCTACTACGCCGATTGTCCCGCCGAGGTGATCTTCGACAGCAGCATCGCCTGGTGCGGGTGGATGTCGGCGATCGCGCAGTTGTTCCCCGACGCGCGGGTGATCGCCTGTGTGCGCGAGTTGCCGTGGGTGATCGACAGTGTCGAGCGGCTGGTGCAGCGCAATGTCTTCACCCCGTCATCGGTCTTCGGCTTCGACCCGCACGGCACGGTCTATACCCGCGCCAACGACATCGCCGCACAGGACGGCATGGTCGGTGCGGCCTACGATTCCCTCAAACAGGCCTGCTACGGCGCCCACCGCGATCGCCTGATGCTGGTGCAATATGAGACGCTGACCGCCGACCCGGCCAAGACGATGCACGCCATCTATTCCTTTATCGACGAGCCGGCCTTCGACCACGATTTCGGCCACGTCGACTACGACGTCAGCGAGTTCGACGAACGCGCCGGGACACCCGGGCTGCACACCGTGCGAAGCACGGTGAAGGCCGAGCAACGCGAAACCGTACTGCCGCCGGATCTGTTCAACCGGTTCATCCACGACGCCTTCTGGTGTGATCCGGCAAATGTGCCGGAGGGGCTACGGGTTGTCTGACGTCGTGGATCTGTTTTGCCGATTTGCTGCAGTTGCCAGCAGTTGACGGGTTAGCGCGGTAGGGAGTTCACTTCCGATATGGCTCCCCGACTGGGGCGGGAACTGCCCCATAACCCGTACCAGATCCGTCGCCCCGTGCCGCCGCTGCCGCTGCCGGTGCTTCCCGAGCCGTACAGTATGCGCTTCGCCAGTGCGTACGCGGATGCCGAAATGATCTCCGAGTGGATGAACCGACCCCATCTGGCCAGCACCTGGGGGTGCGACCGTCCGCCGGCCTGGTGGCGTCACCACTTGAGCGACCAGATCGAAGGCAGGTTTTCCCGCCCGTACGTTGTCAGCTTCGCAGGTCAAGACTTCACATACATCGAATTGTTCCGCGCGGCGCAAGACGTGATCGCCACCGTCTACGAAGCCGATCCCTACGACGTAGGCCTGCACGGCGCCATCGCGGATCCTGCCATGACCAGCAAAGGACATGGGGCGTCGATGTTCCGGCACATCGTTGCCGGCGTGTTCAGCGCCGAACCGCAGTGTCGACGGATCATGGGGGGCGTTCACCTCGGCGCCCCAGCGCGCCAGTTCAACGAGCAGGTGGGCGGTGTATTGATCGGTGAACCCTACGTACCGATATGGGATGGACCGAGAGCGATTTACGCCTGGCCACGGTCGCCGGAGGACATCCCACGACTGCGCGAAGCACCCGCCGAGGGTGATCCGGGTGCGTGGCACCAGCGACCTGCGACATGACAACCGTCGGTGACGAGCCGGCACACCAGCGTTCCCGTGCGCCGCACGGCCGGGGTTGCCGACGCCGGTCGGTCCGATGCACCGGCCCCACCACCGCCACCTGACACCGCCTACAAACCGCGCTATTCTGCTCATCAACAGCTTCAAACCTGAGAATTAGATGACGTTTACCCCTGAGGAATCACCTACGCGCAGGGCTGGCGTCGACGCCGATCTCGGGTAGGACAGCCGGTTACAGCCAGCGGGAGACCGTGACGGAAGGTGTGATGGATTATGAACCAAATTGTTCTTGACGAGGTCGTGCCTCTCGTCAGGAAATCCATGCGCGGTCGGAAAAAGAAAACCCTCCCCATCGATGAGCACACTCAACTCCGCGATCTCGGCCTTTCCAGTCTGCAGATCGTCGAGATCGTCATTGCCCTCGAAGAGAGGTACGGTGTCGAATTCGACACCGTACGCGCGGCGGAAGCAAGAACACTCGGCGAACTGATCACTGCCGGAAATGCCATGCTCAAAGATCGAGTTGGTTGACCTAATCAGCTAGTTCGAAACGAGGATTGTTATGAGTGGGCGCGGGCACGTCGGCTTCGTTGTCGCATTCTCGATTATTCCGTTGGTCGGGGTTTTTATTGCGGCCGTACTGTTGTGGAACGGAATGGTCAGGCCAGCGGATCTGATCGTGTTTTTACTCATGTACATCTTTGCGACATTCGGTGTGTCGGCGGGCTATCACCGGCTCTTCGCGCATAACTCGTTCAAGACCGGCCGCGCGATTCGAATGCTGCTTGCCGCCGGCGGAGCCGTGGCGGGGCAGGGGCCGCCGTTGATCTGGGCCGCTCATCATCGACGCCATCACCGCGTTGCTGATAAAGCCGGCGACCCACACAGTCCATGGGTGGACCGACCGCCCGGCGCGCGTGGCGCGTTGAAAGGGCTGTGGCATGCGCACCTGGGCTGGTTGCTGAATAAGGATCTGACGTCGGACCCGATGCGATACTGCCCCGATCTGGTTCGTGACAAGGACATCCGTTTCATTTCAAAGCACTATTTCAGTTTTGTCATCGCGGGGTTGCTGGTGCCCGGCCTGCTCGCTTATGCGATGACGCAGGACCCGATCTGCTTCCTAACCGGCGTGCTGTGGGGAGGCTTGGTGCGGTTCTTCCTGCTGAACCAGGTGATTTACACACTCGACTCGATCGGGCATTATTTCGGCCCCCGACGATTCGACACCCCCGACGAGTCCCGGAATGTGTTCTGGTTGTCCATCCCGTCACTAGGCGAGTCATGGCACAACAACCACCATGCATTCCCGAGGTCGGCATCATTCAGGATGCGCTGGTGGGAAATCGACATCACCGCCTTGGTGCTCGCGGGGCTGGAAAGGCTCGGTCTCGTGTGGGATGTGATCCGTATCGACCCGCAGCGAATCGAACAGCGGGCCGCCGGACTGGCGCGCGCCGGTGGTGGCCGATTCGCGCCGTCATCGCCGCCGAAGCCCCTCGCGGAAAGGCCGACGTCCGTCGGGGCAGCCGATGTCGAGTGACGGCGCCCTCTGGGATCGGCTGATCGGTGATCTCGGGAGGTACCAATCAGCGCTGCATAGCTGGGCCGGTGATCGGTACCGAAGCCAATCCTGGGCCACTGTGCTCACCGATGCGGCCGCCATGACCGGTGGGCTTCGCCAAGCCGGCGTGGGGCCCGGCAGCCGTGTCGCGGCGGTTCTGACGAACTCTCCGCAGTCGGTGACGGGATTCCTCGCGGTGTGGCTCGCTGGCGGAGTCGTTGCCTCGCTGCCAGTCCCGGCTCGCGGGATGGCTGCCGGAGAGTATGCGGAGCAGTTGATCGCCATCCGGGAGCAACTGGAGCCGTCGGCATTTCTCGCCGATAGCGACCTGCTCGACCTGGTACCGGAGAAGCTACGAGAACTACTCGACTTCCAGGCGTGGGAGTCGTTTGCCGACTCCGGACGGGTATCCGCGGCGCCGGTCGGTGACGACGACATCGCCATCATCCAATACTCTTCTGGCAGCACGCGTTCGCCCAAGGGCTGCTCGCTAACCCCGAGGGCGATTGTGGCCCAGCTGGAGATCATCTCCGAGATGCTCGATGTGCGGCCACGCACCGACGTTCTCGTCAGCTGGATACCGCTGTCGCATGACATGGGCCTGTTCGGGTGCCTGCTCAACTCGCTGTGGAACGACCTGGACTACTACATGTCGACTCCGGAGCGCTTCATCTTCGCCCCCGGCACCTGGTTGTCCGACATCGCGGCGGTCAGGGGCACGGTGAGTGCCGGGACTAACACAAGTCTGTATCTGGGCGCGCGTGCTGCGGGCCGTTCGAAAATAACCGGAGACGGGCTTTCCCAACTAAGAACATGCCCCATCTCAGCCGAGCCGCTGGAGTGGGAGACATTGCAGTTCGCCGCCGAGAAGTTGGGGCCGTACGGATTTCGGACATCATCGCTGATGCCGGCATACGGCTTGGCCGAGGCGACGCTCACTGTCACAGCCACGCCGGTGCAGGAGTGTCCGCGCAGGCTGACGGTGGATTCGCTGGCGCTCGGTGACGGGGACCTCGTCGAGGTCAGCGCGGACGATCCATTGGCAACGTCCATCGTGAGCGCCGGCGTACCGTGCCTCGGGGTGTCGTTGCCCGAGGTGCCAACCGATCGGCTCGGCGAGATCATCGTGCAATCGCCATCGCTGGCACAGGGCTACTGGGCTGATCCGGTCGAGACGAAACGTCACTTCCAGCAGGGGAAGCTGCGGACCGGCGATCTGGGCTTCGTCCGAGACGGCCATCTTTATCCGGTCGCCCGGATGGACGACGTCCTCTCGGTGGCCGGGCGCAAGGTTTACGCGCGGGAAATAGAAAAGTCGGTGGACCGCATCGACGGCGTTCGGCGTGGCTGCTCAACCCTGGTCGCTCATCACGACGGGTCACAGCAGCGGCTCACGTTGTTCGTCGAACTGAAGAATGTCGACCTGGACTACGCTGACGTGGCGGACGCCGCCGCAACGGTCGCGATGTCCAAAGCGGCTGTGGCGCTGGATGAGTGCGTATTCCTCAACCGTGGTCAGCTGCCGAAGACGCCTAGCGGCAAGATCCAACGCCATAGGTGCCGACGACTACTGGAGCAAAACCTTTTCGCGCCGCTTGCCACCGTATCGCTGAGCGCGGGGTGAATCATGGCCGGCGGAACCGACTATCGCGGTGCGTCTTCCGTTGCGATCCAACGACACTACGATGCGGGAAATGATTTCTTCGCGTTGTGGCTGGACCGAACGCGCACGTATTCGTGTGCGCTGTGGCAGGGCAGCGACGACACGCTGGACGCCGCGCAGCAACGAAAGCTGGATTTCCTGGCCACCGCGGCAGCGGCCTCGAATGCGTCCAGGGTGCTGGACATCGGCTGCGGCTGGGGCGGCCTCATGCAGCGGCTGGTCTTGTCGCACGGGGTGAAGCGGGTCGTCGGGCTCACACTCAGCGACGCCCAGGCCGACTACGTCGAGAGCTGGGCCGACCAGCGTTACCAAGTGCGGCGGCAGAACTGGATCGATTACCGGCCGGATGAATGCTTCGACGCGGTCATCTCAGTCGGCGCTATGGAGCATTTTGCCGACTTCGGACTTGATCGCACGGAGCGGGTGAGCGCCTACCGTGAGTTCTTTGAATCTTGTTCCGCCTGGCTGCGTCCAAGTGGACGTATCGCATTGCAAACACTCGTCAAAGGCAACAATACCCGGATGGATCGGCAGACCGTACGGGATCTGCTGTTCATGGCAGACCGCATCTTCCCGGAGTCGGAATTGCCATGGCTCTCCGAGATCATGGAATCGAGCGAGAGATTGTTCGACGTGGTTTCGGTACGAAACCATCCGGAACATTATTCGCGCACCTGCGGTGAATGGCTGCGGCGGCTGCAAGAGAACGTTGACGCAGCGGAGGAACTCGTCGGTTCCGAGACCGTACGGGATTACCAGCGGTACCTCGCCTCTGCGGTCAGCGCGCTCGACAATCGGCATCTCGGGCTGGCTCGTATTGTTTTCCAGCGCGTGTAATGCCGCCGGATAACGCAGCGC
>CAZPZQ010000071.1:0-12307 GCA_964590745.1 uncultured Mycobacterium sp.
CAGCGGCCGAACCCGTTCCCCACCATGTCGATCCGTGACAACGTGGTGGCCGGGCTGAAGTTACAGGGTGTGCGCAATCGGCGGCTGCTCGATGAGACGGTGGAGTATTCGCTGCGCGGCGCCAATCTGTGGAACGAGGTCAAGGATCGACTGGAACGGCCGGGCGGTGGGCTATCCGGGGGTCAGCAGCAGCGGCTGTGCATCGCGCGGGCCATTGCGGTGCAGCCCGACGTGTTGCTGATGGACGAACCGTGTTCGGCGCTGGATCCCATTTCGACCATGGCGATCGAGGAGTTGATCGCCGAACTCAAGCAGGACTACACGATCGTCATCGTCACCCACAACATGCAGCAGGCCGCTCGCGTCAGTGACCAGACCGCGTTTTTCAACCGGGAAGCAGTCGGCCGGCCGGGCCGGCTGGTCGAAATCGACGACACCGAGAAGATCTTCTCCAACCCGAGCCAGAAGGCCACCGAAGACTACATTTCCGGACGCTTCGGCTGACCGGCCGGTGTGGGCCGGCTCGGTGTCGGGGCGGACGTCGGCGGCAACCCGATCGGCTAGGGTAAGTCTTCACTGTCCCGACCCCGGAGGAGTGGTGTGAAGTTCAACCGACTGGGCGCCGCGTTGAGCCTGTTGGCGGTGAGTGTTCTGGCGCTGGCAGGCTGCAGCCACAGCAGCAGCTCCGGGACGGCGTCGATCCAGTGCGGCGGGAAGCAAAAGCTCACGGGCGCCGGCTCAACCGCGCAAGCCCACGCGATAGAACAATTCGTCTACGCCTACATCCATGCCTGCCCGGACTACACGCTGGATTATCGGGCCAACGGTTCGGGCAAGGGCGTAGAGCAATTCACCAGCGGCCAAGTCGATCTGGCCGGATCGGACTCACCGCTGGACGGGTCGACGGGTGAACCCCAGCGCGCGGCGGCGCGGTGCGGGTCGCCGGCCTGGCACCTGCCGACGGTATTCGGCCCGATCGCGGTCACCTACAACATCGCCGGAGTCGGAGAGCTGAAGCTGGACGGACCGACGTTGGCGAAGATCTTCAACGGTGGCATCACCAGCTGGGATGACGCGGCGATCAAGTCGCTCAACAAAGACGCGAGTCTGCCCGCTGAGCCGATCCATGTGGTCTTCCGCAGTGACGAGTCCGGCACCACCGACAACTTCCAGAAATATCTCGACGTCGCATCCGACGGTGCGTGGGGTAAGGGCACCGGTAAAACCTTCAATGGAGGGGTCGGCGACGGCGCAGCAGGCAACGACGGGACGTCGGCGATGCTGCGCAGCACTGAAGGGGCGATCACCTATAACGAGTGGTCGTACGCGGTGGGCCGGCAGTTGAGCATGGCGCAGGTCATCACCTCGGCGGGGCCGGATGCGGTGATGATCTCGGCCGACTCGGTGGAGAAGACCATTGCCGGGGCCAAGTTCATCGGCGAAGGCAACGATCTGGTGGTGGACACCTCGTCGTTTTACAAGCCGAGCCAGGCCGGCTCTTACCCGATCGTACTGGTGACGTATGAGATCGTCTGCTCGAAGTACCCGGACGCGGCCACCGGATCGGCGGTGAAGGCGTTTCTGCAGGCCGCGATCGGCCCCGGTCAAGAAGATTTGGACCAGTACGGCTACATACCCCTGCCGGACTCATTCCAGTCGAAGCTGAAGACGGCGGTGGATGCCGTCGCCTGATCCCGCGGGGTGGTCAGCCGTATCCGCCTGCCGCGACATCGCCTGGTGGCCGGCGAAATTAGCTGTTCGCTGGGCGATGGTGGTGCGACCAGCGCACCGATGATTGGCGATGTTGGCTGGTAACCTTCGGTTAATCTTTGGTTCCGGCGCGGTGGCGCTGTGGGCGTCGAGTGCGGGCCGGTGGCGGCCGGCGAGATCGTGGGTGAAGGGAGCATCGTGAACGACAGCCAGCCGGGGTCGCGGGCGGGGTCACGGTTCGGCCCCTATCAACTGAAGCGACTGCTGGCCCGCGGCGGGATGGGAGAGGTCTATGAGGCTGAAGACACCCGAAAGCATCGCACCGTTGCATTGAAACTGATCTCGCCGCAGCTCTCCGGCGACCCCGCGTTCCGCACCCGCATGCAGCGCGAAGCCGATGCAGCCGGGCGGCTGAACGAACCGCACGTGGTGCCGATCCACGATTACGGCGAGATCGACGGGCAGTTCTACGTCGAGATGCGGCTGGTCGACGGGGTCAACCTGGCCACACTGCTGAAAAACGAGGGAGCGTTGAGCCCGGCGCGGGCGGTGGCGCTCATGGGCCAGGTTGCTGCCGCGCTGGACGCGGCGCACGCCATCGGCGTGACACACCGCGATGTGAAACCGGAGAACATTCTGGTGACCCGCGACGATTTCGTCTATCTGGTCGATTTCGGCATCGCTCACGCCGCCGGGGACTCCAGCTTGACCCGGACCGGGACGGCGGTCGGAACCTACAACTACATGGCCCCGGAGCGGTTCAGCGGTGACGAGGTTACCTACCGCGCCGATATCTATTCGCTGGCCTGCGTGTTGGGCGAGTGTTTGATCGGATCACCGCCGTACCGGGCCGATAGCATCGAACGGCTGATCGCCTCGCATCTGATGGAACCGCCGCCGCGACCGAGCCAGGTGCGGCCCGGGCTGGTTCCGGTGGCGCTCGATCAGGTCATCGCCCGGGGCATGGCCAAAAACCCGCGAGACCGCTACAGCAGCGCCGGCGACCTCGCCCACGCCGCGCATGACGCGCTGACCACCGCCGACCAGCAGCAAGCCGCCATGATTGTGCGGCAGGGCGAGGAAGCGACCCGACGGGCCCCCGCGGTCGGCTCCACCTTCGGCGGCGGGTACTACCAGACCGGCGGCTACCCGGCCCAGTCCAGCGGCTACGAAGAAACCATGGTCCGGCCCCCCGTCGCCGGTTGGCGCGGCCAGCCGGATCAGCGCGCCCCGGTGAGCCCGCCGTCGGCTCCATCGTTCAGCCGCGAACCACAGCCCGCCGGGCGGCGTAGGTGGGCGCTGATCGCGGCTGCGGTGGCGGTGTTGCTGGCCGTGGTCGGCGTCACCGCGTATCTGGTCAGCCGCCCCGCCGGACCGTCGACTCCGGCGTCCGGTCAGCGTGTCTTGCCGTTCGAAGGCCTGAGCTTCCGGCTGTCGCCGGGCGGATTGACCCTGGACGACGAGGGCAATGTGTACGTCACCAACCAGGGCATGTACGGCCATGTGGTGAAATTGGCGCCCGGATCGAGCACCCCGACGGTGCTGCCGTTCACCGGTCTGTACGAGCCGCAGGGGGTAGCGGTCGACAAGGACGGTGCGGTGTACGTGACCGATTTCAACAATCGGGTGGTCAAACTGGTGGCCGGCTCCAACTCCCAGACCGAGCTGCCGTTCACCGGGCTCAATTACCCGGAGGGACTAGTGGTGGACAAGGACGGCAGTATCTATGTGGCCGACCGCGGCAACGACCGGGTGGTGAAGTTGGCGGCTGGATCGAACACCCAGACGGTGCTCCCGTTCACCGGGCTGCAGAATCCCGACGATGTTGCGGTCGACCGGGGCGGCAATGTCTACGTTACGGATACCGATAACGACCGGGTGGTGAAGTTGGCGGCCGGGTCCAACGCCCAGACCGATATGCCGTTCACCGGGTTGTCGTCTCCGTGGGGCATCGCGGTCGACAGCGCGGACAACCTCTATGTGACCAACCACGAAAATCACAAGGTGATGAAGTTGGCGGCCGGATCGCACAGCCAGACGGTGCTGCCGTTCACCGGCCTGAACACCCCGCTTCAGGTATGGGTGGGCAAGGACGGCACCGTCTACGTCGCTGATCGCGGCAACAACCGGGTGGTGGCGTTGGCGCCCGGCAGTTGATCGGCGGCCGTCGGATCAGCGCCGTCGTCGAATGGACGTCAATCTCGCGGCCGCCCCGGCCAGCACAGCGGCCAGCGCGACCACGATGATCAAGGTCAGCGCGGCGCCCCAGACCCGGTAGTAACCGGCCGCCTGCGGGTTCGACAGCGATGTGTAGATCAACAGCGGCAGCGACGCCATGTTGCCGTGAAAGATGTCGTAGTTGATGGAGCGACTGACTCCCACCAGGACCAGCACCGGCGCGGTTTCCCCGATGATGCGGGCAATCGCCAGAAAGATCCCGGAGATGATGCCGGACAGCGCGGTGGGCACGACGACGCGCAGGATGGTTTTCCATTTCGGTATGCCCAGGGCGTAGCTGGCTTCTCGCAACTCGTCGGGGACCAGGCGGAGCATCTCCTCGGTGGAACGCACCACGATCGGCAACATCAGCAGCACGAGCGCCAGCGACACGGCGAAGGCGCTTTGTTCGAACCCCAAGGTGGCGATCCACAGCGCGAAGATGAACAGCGACGCAACGATCGAGGGCACCCCGGCGAGCACGTCGACCATGAAGGTAGTCAGCCGCGCGAACCCACCAGACCCGTATTCGACCAGGTATATCGCTGTCATGAAACCAAGCGGCACGGCCAGCAGAGCGGCCACCCCGGCTTGCACCAGCGTGCCGTACAGCGCGTGGTACACACCGCCGGTGAACTCTTCAGGCAACACGCCGCGCAGCGAGTGGGTCCACCAGGCCCAGTGGATGACCGCACGCCATCCACGTGCGATCACCACCCAGAGCAGCCATACCAGCGGCACCATCGCGACGACAAAGGAGGCGAGGAACAGCAGTGTCGCGATTCGGTTTTTGACCCGGCGCCAAATGCCGATGTGATGAAACGCCGTCGGCCTGGCCGCCGCATTGGCGGTCGGTTTCAAGATGCCGGTGCTCACTGGCGCCGCTCTTCCGCACCGCGGCTCATCCGTTTACCTTGCCTCCGGCGACCGCACGGGCCGCGGCGTTGACGACGAACGTGAGAACGAACAGCGCAAACCCGGCGGCGATATACGCGCCGGTCGGCAGCGGCGCGCTGAACTCCGATGCCGCGGAAGCGATCTTCGAGGCGAACGTGTAGCCGCCGTCGAACAGCGACCAATTACCCGGGTTGGGGGCCGCCCGCAGGATAATCAGCATCGCGACGGTTTCGCCCAGGGCGCGACCCAATCCCAGCATCGACGCCGCGATCACGCCGCTGCGTCCATACGGCAGCACGGTCATCCGCACCACTTCCCATTGGGTGGCGCCGAGCGCCTGGGCCGCCTCGATGTGGGTAAACGGGGTCTGCCGGAACACCTCGCGGGCCACCGACGTGATGATCGGCAGGATCATCACCGCCAGCACGATGCCGGCGGTGAAGATGGTGCCACCGCCGACCAACGACACGTTGCCTTTCTTGAACAGAAACAACCAGCTCAGATGGTGGTTGAGCAGCAGGGTGATCGGTGTGAGTTGGGGCGCCAACACGAAGATGCCCCACAGCCCGAAGATGATCGACGGCACGGCCGCCAGTAGGTCGACGATCACACCGAACGGCCGGGATAACCCGGACGGGGCATATTGGGTCAGGAATATGGCGATCCCGACTGCCACCGGCACCGCCAGCACCAGGGCGAAGACCGAACTCAACACGGTGACCATGAGCAGGTCGCGGATACCGAACGCCAACGTGGCGGCGTCGCTGGTTTCGAACTCCGCGCTGGTGAAGAAATTGGCATGGTTCGCCCGCAGCGACGGCATGGCACGCATCAGCAGGAAAACCGCGATCAGCGCCAGCGAGACCACGATGGTGGCCCCGGCGGTGACGGCCACCGTCCGGAACAGTCGTTCCCCGTGAGATGCACTGCCGGAGCTGAGCATAGGCGCCTTGCCGGTCGAATTGCCCATGCTCAAAACGGTGCGGTATGTCGGACGCGCGGTGTGTCGACTATGTGCAACCGCGGATCATGAGATCGCGTCGACCGCAGTCGAGAGCCGCGGCTTGAAGGCGTCCGGAATGGGAATGTAGCCGTTGTCCAGCAAGCCCTCCTGTCCGGCCCCGATGGTCGACTTGAGGAACGCCTTTACCGCGGTGCCGACCTGCGGGTCGGGGTACTTCGAGCACACCACCTCATAGGTCGCGAGCACGATCGGGTAGGACCCAACCTGGGTCGGCTTGTAGAACGACACCGTATCCAGCACCAGGTCGTTGCCTTGCCCCTGGATGGTCGCACCGGCGATGGTCTTACCCACCGAGTCGGCGTTGATCGCCACCGGGTCGGGACCGGCCGACGTGACGATCTGGGCCATGTGCAAATTCTTCGCCTGAGCAAACGACCATTCGTTGTAGGTGATCGCCCCGACCGTTGCCTGGATCGCGCCGGCCGTGCCGTCGTTGCCCTTGGCTCCCTCGCCGACACCGCCGTTGAACGTCTTTCCGGCGCCCTTGCCCCACGCTCCGTCGGAAGCCGCATCGAGGTACTGCTGGAAGTTGTCGGTGGTTCCGGACTCGTCGCTGCGGAACACCACGTGGATCGGCTGAGCGGGCAACGTGGCGACCGGGTTGAGCGCCTTGATCGCCTCGTCATCCCAGGTTTTGATGGTGCCGTTGAAGATCTTCGCGGCCGTCGGGCCGTCCAACACCAGTGTGTTGACGCCCTCGAGGTTGTAGGTGATTGCGATCGGTCCGAAGACGACCGGCAGGTTCCATGCCGGCGAACTGCAGCGCTGCTCGGCTTCGGCGTACTCATCCGCGCTGAGCGGCACGTCCGAGCCGCCGAAATCGGTTTGGTTGCCCACGAACTCGCGGATCCCCGCACCCGAGCCGTTGGCGGTGTAATTCAGGGTCTGGCCGTCACACGCCTGCTCGAAAGCTTTGACGAACCGGGCCATCGCATTTTGCTGGGCGGTCGATCCGCTGGCCTTGAGTGTTTCCTTGCCACCGCAGTCGGCCGCCGCGCCCGCCCCGCCGGTCGGGGAAGCCTTTTCCGGTGTCCGCTCACCAGCGTTCTTGTCGGTGCCGCAGCCCGACAGCACCAGTGCGCCGGCGGCCAGGACACCTAATGCCGTGCCACATCGGTTGAGTTTCACATCGCCCCCTTGAGCGAGTTAGGGGTGGCAACGGCATCTGCTGCGCCACCGAGACGACCCTGTCGCGGGGCTGTGCTGCTCAAACTGGCCCGCGGTCATCCAAGGCTAGCAGCGCCGGGTAGCTACCGTGCAAGCTGATCTGCGGTAGGTATCCCGATGGCGACGGCTACGAGGACAGCGGGCTGTCTTCCGGGAACTTCCCGGTGGCTTGGAAAATGACCCGGCGGGCCACCTCGACGGCATGGTCGGCGAAGCGCTCGTAGAACCGGCCCAGCAACGTCACGTCGACGGCAGCCGCCACTCCGTGTCGCCATTCGCGGTCCATCAGCACACTGAACAGGTGGCGGTGCAGATCGTCCATCGCATCGTCTTCTTCCCGGATGCGCGCGGCCTTTTCCGGATTGCGGGACAGCACCACCTCTTGCGCGCTGTTACCCAACTCGACGGCTAGCCGGCCCATTTCGGCGAAGTACCCATTGACTTCTTCGGGCAGCGCGTGTTGCGGATGCCGCCGACGGGCGATCTTGGCAACGTGCAGCGCCAGTGCTCCCATTCGGTCGATGTCAGCAACCATCTGGATGGCGCTGACGATGGACCGCAGGTCCCCGGCGACCGGCGCCTGCAATGCCAGCAACACGAACGAGGTCTCTTCGGCACGGGCGCTCATCGTCGCGATCTTTTCGTGGTCGGTGATCACCTGTTCGGCCAGCACCAAGTCGGCTTGCAACAACGCCTGGGTCGCGCGTTCCATGGCGACTCCGGCCAAGCCGCACATCTCGCCGAGTTGTTCGGTCAGACCCGCGAGTTGCTCGTGGTAGGCGGTGCGCATGTGATCCAGCCTACGTGGCAGTGCCGCGAGCAGCACATCAGCCGCTGACAACGCGATGGTTACTCGCAGGTGGTGTCGCCGGCGTTGGTCACGGTCAAGTCGTCCGGCAGCCTGGTCGGTGTGCTGCTGGTGCCCCGGGTCAACTGCACGCTGACCGAAGAACCGCTCGGTGCGGGTGTGCCGACGGCGTGGAAGTCCGGACCGAGTACCACCCGCACCACATCTCCCATTCCGCTGACTCGTTCGATCGGCGGGTTTGCCAGCGCGGACGCTACGGTGGCCGCAGCCTGTTCGTTGCCCGGCGAGAACAGCACCGTGGTGGGCTTCGGTGCGTCGGGGTAGTCGTCGGGGGACATCACGTTGAAGCCCTCCTGTTCCAACTCCTCCGAGGCGTTAGCCGCCAGGCCCAACTCACCGGTGGCGTTGGAAACCCGCACGGTGACGTCATACGGCGCGGTCGTCACTGCGTGCACCTGCTGGCTGTGCACCTGAGTGGTGGGGCTCGGCCGGGTGGTGGCAGCGTTCGAGCCAGCGGTGGGGGTCGGCGTCGCGGTGCTGCCGCTCTCACCGGGCAGTGGGTCGTCGTCGATGATGGCGTCGAACAACGCCCGCATGTCGGCCGTGCGCGGCGGCTCGTCACCGTTCTCGTCGGTTTCGCCGGTCGGCACGGTGACGAATGTGATCTGACCGGCCGATACACCCTGCAGCGACTGGCCCAAGCTGACCAGGTCCCGGGTGTTGATGTTGTCCACGTAGCTGTCGTTGATGAACATATTGACGACGTTGTTGAGCTTGGTCGGGGACAAGAACGTCTCCGTGGAGATCAGCGAGCGCAGTAGTGAGGACAGAAACAGCTGCTGCCGTTTGATCCGTCCGTAGTCGCCGTTGGTCTCGGTGGACACGTTGCGGGCCCGCACGTAGTCCAGCGCGGTCGCGCCGTCGATGGTTTGACGGCCGGCCCGGCTGAGCACCGTGCCCAGCTCGTAGTCGTAGATCGCGCTGGTGCTGCACACCTCCACCCCGCCGAGCGCGTCGACCATTTTGCCGAAACCGACGAAGTCGACGGCCATGAACCGGTTGACGGCAAGCCCGGACAGTTTCTGGATCTCCTTGACCAAGCACTTCGGACCGCCGAACGCGTACGCCGAGTTCAGCTTGGTCTCGGTGTAGATCATGTTCGGACCGTAGGTCCCGGTGTCTTCGTCATAAATCGGCCCGTAGACGCCGGTGTCGGGATTCCAAGCTTGGCAGTACAGCGGGGTGATCGCGAGATCGCGCGGGAACGAAACCACCACGACGCGTTGGCGACTCGCCGGGATATTCACCAGCATGATGGTGTCCGAGCGGGCGCCGCCGGCGTCATCGGCGTCGCCCGCGCCGATCGTGCTGTTGGCTCCGGCCCGGGTGTCGGTGCCGACGATCAAGAAGTTTTCGTCACCGTACTGCCCGCCCGGGTCGACGATGTCATGCGAATTCGGGTCCAGCGCGCTGATCCGGTTGAGGTTGTTGTTTTTCGACGTGCTCCACTGCCACGCTCCGCCGGTGAGCGCCAGCGCCAGCACCGCCATGAGTGCCGCCACCGCGCGCCCGGCGAGCAACATCGGGCGTCGGCCGGCGACTGCGTTCTTGGCCGGCCTGACCGCCTTGACCAGCTGGCCGATCTGCCCCGTCCGCGACCGGCGGGACCGCCCGCGCGGTGCCGCCGCTGCACCGGCTTCGCCGGCCCCGGCATCGAGCTGCTGGCGATAAATCTGATCGAGGTCGGGCAGTTCGGAGGTGTCTGCGATCCGGGCAATGTCCCGGTCCTGCCACAGGTCCGGCTCGGCGGCGCTGTCCAGTTCCGCGCTCTTTCGAGCGGCACGGCGAGAGGAACCGCTCGGATAGTCGGGAGCGCCGACTCGGGCGATCAGTTCGGCGACGGTTAGGGCACCGACGGTGTTATCCGCGTCTCGGTGCCGGCGCGAGCGAACCACGATCCGCTGCGGCGGTGCGCGCCGGTCGTCGACCTCTGCGTTGTGCGCAATCCGGCGGCCAGGCGCGGCGTTATCGCCGTCACTCATGTCCTGATGCCTCCGAGTCTTTAGTTGCTGACGTGTCGCTGTCCACGCCAGCGCAGTGTCTGTGGCTGTACACTGCCTCGCTGGGCGCTCCCGGCTGGGTCCGCACGTGTTCTTGCTGCGCACTTTCTGCCTTGAACCCAAAGTTCGGCGGTGTCGGGAGCGGTACCGGCCGCCGCATCGGGATCGGCAAGCTCATCATCTTACTGGTGCTTCCCCTGACGCGCGATGTCGAGATCGTCTCGATTAAGCCACCGGGGTGCATGATGTCGGCTCCGGCGGGTACTGCGCAATCGTCGGGTCCGTGCGGTGAGTGTTTTGACCCACGTCGGCTTGCTTGCCCAGAACGGAGAGAACACACGAAGTGCTGCAGTTAGCACATGGCGTCGGCGGGGGTGCGGGAGTTGCGGGCCAGCGAGCTACTGCGTCGCGTCGAGGCTGGCGAGACGATCCAGATCACCGATCGTGGCCGGCCGGTAGCCTTGCTCTCACCGACCCCTGAAGGTGGCCCGTACCAGCAGATGGTGACAAGCGGCGAAATCGAGCGTGCGACGCGTCGCTTCGATGATCCGCCCGAACCGGTCGAACTGGAGCCGGGCGTCGAACTGCCATCCGTAACGCGTGCCCGATTGCGTGAACACGAGCGCTGCCGGCCGCCATCTACCTGGACTCGTCCGCGATCGTCAAGCTCGCCGTTCGCGAACCGGAAACGGACGCGCTCCGTCGCTATCTCGGCGGCCGCCGTGCTCGGGTCTCAAGTGCCGTTGCGCGGGTCGAGGTGCTGCGGGCGCTTCTGGACAAGGGTGAGACAGCACGGAAAGCCGGGCGTCGAGCGCTCGCCGATCTTGATCTGGTGCGTGTTGAGAATCGGGTACTCGACCTCGCGGGTGGGCTCCGGCCATTCGAGCTACGCACCCTCGATGCTATTCACCTGGCGACGGCGCAGCGACTCGGCGTTGATCTCGGCCGGTTGTGCACATACGACGACCTGATGCAGGCTGCCGCCGGGGACCTCGGCATGGCCGTGATTGCGCCGGCTTGATCACGCCAAGCTCCGGGCTTGGTGCAGGACCCGCGTGCCACCGCGCTGAGCGCGGTGGCGCTCGACGTCCCGGCATGGATGATGCGGATGGCCACTCGGTTCAGCCGCCGGAGTGCATGATGTCAGCTCCGGCGGGTACTGCGCAGTCGTCGGGGTCGGCGAGCCAGCCCTGCGGGAGGGTGACCGCGGCCGGTGACCCTTGCCGGCCGCGCGCTCCGGCCGCGGTGGCTGGAAACGGTATCGACGCATCCAGTTGGGCTAGTAATGCATCGAGTTCGCCGAGTGTCTTGACCAACGCCAGTTGTCGTCGCAGCTCACCGCCGACCGGGAATCCGTGCAGGTACCAGGCGATGTGTTTGCGCATGTCGCGCAGGCCCTTGTCTTCGCCGAAGTGCGCGGTCAACAGGACGGCGTGCCGGTGCAGGATGTCAGCGACCTCACCGAGGGTAGGCGGTGCCGGTGCCGGCCGGCCGGTGAATGCGGCCGACAACTCGGCGAACAGCCACGGCCGGCCCAGGCAGCCCCGACCGATGACGACACCGTCGCAGCCGGTGGCCTCCATCATGGCCAGCGCGTCGGCGGGTTCGAAGACATCCCCGTTACCGAGCACGGGGATCGTCCGAACGTGCCGTTTGAGTCGCCTGATCTGCTCCCAGTCCGCGCTGCCGGAGTAGCGCTGGGCCGCCGTCCGGGCGTGCAGCGCGACGGCCGCAGCGCCCTCGCCCTCGGCGATGCGGCCGGCATCGAGGTGGGTGTGGATGGCGTCGTCGATACCGATTCGGAACTTGACCGTCACCGGTATCCCGGTGCCTGCGGTGGCGCGGACCGCTGCGCCGACGATCCGACCGAATAGTCGGCGTTTGAACGGTAACGCTGCGCCGCCGCCGCGGCGGGTCACCTTGGGCACCGGGCAGCCGAAATTCATGTCCACGTGGTCGGCCAGGCCCTCGCCGGCGATCATCCGCACCGCTTGGTAGGTGGTGTCCGGGTCGACGGTGTAGAGCTGCAGCGAGCGTGGCGATTCGGCCGGCCCGAACGTGGTCATGTGCATGGTGCCGGGGTGCCGCTCGACCAGCGCGCGGGCGGTGACCATTTCGCACACGTACAGTCCGCTGACGGTTCCGGCCCGAGACTGCTCCAGCTCGCGGCATAACGTCCGGAACGCGACGTTGGTGACGCCGGCCATCGGGGCCAGCACCACTGGGCTTTTTAAGCTGATCGGGCCGATGCTCAGCGCGGTACTGATCGGCTGGTGAGCCGGCGGTGATGGCAACGGCGGCCCAGCCCGGCGTCGGGCGCGTGCCGATGGCGCCGCCAGGTCACCGCGGTCAGCCGGTTGCGGGCTGGCGTGATCGGTTAGGACGCTGATGCGGCGAGTTCTTTCTGGGTGTGTTTGTCGGCTT
>CAZPZQ010000072.1:0-12263 GCA_964590745.1 uncultured Mycobacterium sp.
ACGGCGACGTCCGCGTCGACGTCTATCGGTCCAGCGGACCGGGAGGTCAGTCGGTGAACACCACCGACTCGGCGGTGCGGCTCACCCACATCCCGACCGGGATCGTCGTCACCTGCCAGAACGAGAAGTCGCAACTGCAGAACAAGCTGTCGGCAATGCGAGTCCTTCAAGCGAAGCTGTTGGAACGCAAGCGGTTAGAGGAACGTGCCGAACTCGACGCACTGAAGGGTGACGGGGGCAGCTCCTGGGGCAACCAGATGCGCTCCTACGTGCTGCACCCCTACCAGATGGTCAAGGATCTGCGCACCGAGTACGAGGTGGGCAACCCGGCCGCGGTGCTGGACGGGGACATCGACGGGTTCCTAGAAGCCGGGATCCGGTGGCGCAATCAGCCCGATGAGAACTGACCCGACCGCCTTCGCGATGTCGTCGAGCTGGGCCGACCTGTGGCACGGCAACAATGTCGAAGACTGGCTGATGACCGACGGCCTGCGCATCGTGCTGTTGTTGGTCGGTTCGCTGCTGGCGGTGCGCTTTGTCACCTGGGCAGCGCAGCGGATTACCCGCCGCATGGATGCCGATTTCGTCGAAGGCGACGCTCTGGTGCGTTCGGAGGCCACCAAACACCGGCAGGCGGTGGCGTCGGTGATTTCCTGGTTGTCGATCGGACTCATCTATGTCTTTGTGGCGATCAAGATCATTGACGTGCTGAACATCCCGATCAGTGCGTTGGCCGGACCGGCCGCTGCGGTGGGGGTGTCGCTCGGTTTCGGTGGCCGCGGGGTGATCGAGGATCTGCTGGGCGGATTCTTCATCATTGCGGAAAAGCAATACGGGTTCGGTGATTTGGTGCGACTTGAACTGACATCCACGGCGGTGGCCGAAGGCACCGTCGAAGATGTCACCCTTCGGGTAACCAGGTTGCGCTCCAGCGAGGGCGAGGTTTACACCATCGGCAACGGGAAGGTGGTCAAGACGACCAACCTGTCCCGAGACTGGGCCCGGGCGGTCATCGACATACCGGTACCAACCACCGCTAATCTCAGCCTGGTCAACGAAGTTCTGCACCAAGAATGCGAGACCGCCCTCGACGATCCGGTGCTGGGCCAACTGCTGCTGGACGCGCCGTCGGTGATGGGGGTGGAAAGCATCCAGGTCGACACGGTCAAGCTGCGGATGGTGGCGCGCACCCTGCCCGGACGGCAGTTCGAGGTGGGCCGGAAGCTGCGGCTGCTGGTGCTCCGGGCGCTGGCCCGGGCCGGCATCGTCACCGTCGGCGACGGCACGCCGGCCGTCGAAGCCATCGTCCACCCGGCCCGGGTCGGCGGCGCCGAGGCTGAAGCGGACGATCCGGCGCGGAAATCGTGAGGGCCCCGGTGGAGTGGCTGAAACAGGCGGGCCGCTTCGTGACGCGCGGGCTTCCGGGGCACTTCCTGGGTGGGCATGTGCGCACCTCCACGGTGGTGTTGGTGATCGCCTTCGTCGCGGTGTGGTGGACCTACAGCAACTACCAGCAATCCCACCAGCCACCGTCCGAGCCGACGCCGCAAGTGGTGCCGCCGGGTTTCGTGCCCGACCCGAACTACACCTGGGTGCCGCGCACCAGACTGCAGCAGCCGCCGGTCACCATCACCGAAACGATCACACCCACCCCGACCACGCCAGAGACCACACCGCCGCCTGGCCACCCGGAGTCCCCCGAGCCGTTCCCACCGCCTTTGCCACTGCCGCCGCCGTTCGGACCGCCGCCTCCGCCCGGTCAGCCGCCGGTACCGGCACCCGGCCAGCCGCCGGTACCGGCACCCGGCCAGCCGCCGCCGGGACCGCTGCCAGACCACCCGCCGCCGGGACCGATGCCGGCCCAGCCGCCGGCGGGCCCGTTGCCCGGTCAGCCGCCGACACAACCACCACGCGGGCCGGTGTCCCCGCCGCCCGCGCCGGGGCAACCTTCGCCGTAGTCTGACCGGCTGCGACTCAGCTCGCGGTTACACTGCGTGCCGTGATGATCACGCTCGACCACGTCAGTAAGCAGTACAAATCGTCGGGACGCCCGGCGTTGGACAACATCAACCTCAAGGTCGACAAGGGCGAGTTCGTGTTTTTGATCGGTCCGTCCGGGTCGGGCAAGTCCACCTTCATGCGGCTGCTGCTGGCCGAGGAGTCACCCACCAAGGGTGATATTCAGGTGTCGAAGTTCCACGTCAACACGTTGCCCGGACGGCATATCCCGAGTCTGCGCCAAGTGCTGGGCTGTGTGTTCCAGGATTTCCGGTTGCTGCAGCAGAAAACTGTGTTCCAGAACGTCGCCTTCGCCCTCGAAGTCATCGGCAAAAAACCGGCGATGATCAACCGGGTGGTGCCCGACGTACTGGAGATGGTCGGCCTCTCCGGCAAGGCCAACCGGATGCCTGACGAACTGTCCGGCGGCGAGCAGCAGCGGGTCGCCATCGCCCGCGCCTTCGTCAACCGGCCGCTGGTGCTGCTAGCCGACGAGCCCACCGGCAACCTCGACCCGGATACCAGCAAAGGCATCATGGACCTGCTGGAACGGATCAACCGGACCGGGACCACGGTGCTGATGGCCACCCACGACCATCACATCGTCGACTCCATGCGACAGCGGGTGGTTGAGCTGTCATTGGGCCGGCTGGTGCGTGACGAGCAGCGCGGCGTGTACGGAATGGACCGTTAGGTGCGGTTCGGCTTCCTGCTCAGCGAGGTCGTCACCGGTCTTCGGCGCAACGTCACCATGACCGTTGCGATGATCCTGACCACCGCCATCTCCATCGGTCTGTTCGGCGGCGGATTGCTGGTGGTCCGGCTGGCGGACCATTCCCGCGATATCTACTTGGACCGGGTCGAGACTCAGGTGTTTTTGAACGACGACCTGTCGGCCAACGATCTGACTTGCGATACTGACTCGTGCCGGGCGTTGCGGGAACGGATCGAAAACCGCAACGACGTCAAATCGGTGCGGTTCCTCAACCGTGACGACGCCTATGCCGACGCAATCCGGAAATTTCCTCAGTTCAAAGATGTCGCCGCCAGTGATTCGTTTCCCGCCTCGTTCGTGGTGAAGCTGGAAAACCCGGAACAGCACAAGGACTTCGACGCCGCCATGAAGGGCCAGCCCGGCGTGCGCAGCGTCCTCAACCAGAAAGAGCTGATCGACCGGCTGTTCGCCGTGCTGGACGGTTTGCGGAACGCGGCGTTCGCTATTGCACTCGTTCAGGCCGTTGGGGCAATCCTGTTGATCGCCAATATGGTTCAAGTAGCGGCCTATACTCGCCGCACCGAGGTCAGCATCATGCGGCTGGTGGGGGCCAGTCGCTGGTACACCCAGTTGCCGTTCCTGCTGGAAGCGGTGCTGGCCGCGACCGTCGGCGTCATCATCGCCGTCGTCGGATTGATCGTGGTGCGGGCGATGTTCTTGGAGAATGCGCTGAACCAGTTCTATCGGGCCAACCTGATCGCCCGGATCGACTACGCCGATGTACTCTACATTTCACCGATCCTGCTGTTGGTGGGCACCGCAATGGCCGCGGTGACCGCCTACGCCACGCTACGTCTTTACGTCCGGCGGTAGCCGTGGCGAAGAAGGCCAAAAAGACGACCGGCGGCAAGGACAGCGGTAGGCAGGTTGTGGTGACCAACCGCAAGGCGCGGCACAACTATGCAATCTTGGATGTGCTCGAGGCCGGGGTGGTGCTGACCGGTACCGAGGTGAAAAGCCTGCGGGCCGGGCAGGCGTCGCTGGTCGACGCATTCGCCACCGTGGACGACGGTGAAGTGTGGCTGCGCAACATGCACATTCCGGAGTACCGGCACGGGTCCTGGACCAACCACGTCCCCCGACGCAACCGCAAACTGCTGCTGCACCGCCGTCAGATCGACGCTCTGATCGGCAAGGTTCGCGACGGCAACCTCACCTTGGTTCCGTTGTCGGTGTACTTCTCGGCGGGCAAGGCCAAAGTGGAATTGGCGCTGGCCCGAGGTAAGCAGGCTCGCGATAAGCGACAAGATCTCGCCCGGCGCGACGCGCAGCGGGAGATGACCCGGGCGCTCGGTCGGCGCGCCAAGGGCATGACCTGATCGGCGTCGTTCTCGCACTGCTCTCCGCGGTCGGCTTCGGGGTAAGCGACTTCACGGGCGGTATCGCCGCGCGGCGGGTGGCTGCGCTGCGGGTGGTACTGGTGTCCTATCCGGTCGGGCTGGTGCTGCTGAGCACGCTGGCCGTGCTGGTTGGCGGGCCGATCCGTGCGGGGGCGGTCGGTTGGGGTTCGGCGTGCGGTCTCGCGCTGGGCTTGGGCGGCTGGTGGTTTTATGCCGCCTTGGGCTCCGGCCCGATCTCGGTGGTTTCGCCGCTGTCGGCGGTGCTGACGGCCGGTGTGCCCGTCGCGGTCGGCTTAGCGCAGGGAGAACGGCCCAGTAGAGCCGCCACCGTCGGCATCGTGCTGGCGCTGCTGGCGGTGGTGCTGGTCAGCCGGGAGGCCACCGACGAGGACACCAAGCCGCATCGGTTCACCGCCACAGTGGCCTGGCTGACCGTCGGCGCCGGCGTGGCGTTCGGGCTGAACTTCGTGTTCATCGCCGAAGCGCCGGCCGACTCTGGGCTGTGGCCGCTGATGTTCGCTCGCTTGGCGGCCGTCGTGCTGGTGGTCACCGCCGCAGCGGCTGCGGGTGATCTGCGCCTGCCGTCTGGGCCGCCGGTCCGGTTGGCGTTAGCCGCGGCGTTGCTGGACGTCGGTGGCAACATCGCCATGCTGTTGGCGCTGCGGGATTCGCCGCTGGCGCTGGCCAGCGTGTTGATCTCATTGTTTCCGGCGGTGACGGTCGTGCTGGCGATCGTGGTGCTGCGCGAGCGAATGCACCGTTGGCAAGTGGTCGGCATGGCGTTGGCCGCGACTGCGGTAGCGTTGATCGCCGCGAACTGACGGCGGGGCCGCCCCTCGTTTCACACGCGCTGCCGGGGCCGGAATAAAGTTGTGATGCTTTGTGGTTGAAGCACCGGTATCATGAAATGTCCTGTCGAGGGTCGGCAGGATAACGCGAAAGACAGGGGGCTGAAAGGTTTCGACTTCGCGCGTCGAATCAAGGGAAGCGTGCCGGTGCAGGCAGGAGACCACCGTAAGCGTCGCTGTAACTAAAGTAAGCGCCAAGGTTGCACTTACTCCGGCTCGGGTCGCTCACCAGAGCGACTTCGCCCTCGCTGCATAAGCGACGGCGGGCCTGTCAGACCGGGAGGGCCCTCGGCCCGGACCCTGGCATCAGCTAGAGGGATCCACCGATGTGTTCGGTCGCGGGACACTTTGGGACACCAACAGCGACTGGGATCGTCATCTCGGCTAGTCCGCGTGACCGGGAGATCCGAGTAGAGGCAGAGCGGACTGCGCACGGAGAAGCCTTGAGGGAACGTCGTAGGACCCGGGTTCGAATCCCGGCAGCTCCACAACGAAATCGCTGCTCAAAGAGCCGACGGCTGTCGTCCGGCCGGCTGAAGTGAGCGCCGAAGCGACTGGACCGCCGTTCCCGCTGTGGCCGTGGATAGAAGCGGGGGTAGCGCAGCCGCTGCTGGATATGGGTGTCTCACCCGGGCGCCCGCCCGCGCTCTCGCGCATCCGAGCGACCGAAGCGTAACCATCACCGCGGCGACGAATCCCGGCGCGCGAGCACGAGGACGCCCATGGAATGCACGGACACTCCGGCCTCTTTGGGGCGGTAACGGATCCGCTCATCGCCGAAGCCATGTTGGCCATGACCGGCCCCTTCCTCGCCGAGTGGTCCGTCGTGGCGGCCCTGGCCGGAACGGGACTCAATCTTGGCCGAGCTGTTCGGTCTCGCCGGCAGCTACCGTTGTCCGGTTGGCTGCAGCGTCGCCACCGTGACGTGCGGCCAGCTCACGTTCGGTTGCCCGGGCAGGTTGCGCGCCGGAAAGTTCACCAACGCCGTCTGCGCATACTGAAGCTGCCGAAGTGGCGGCCGGCCATCGGCATGACGCAGCGTTTCCAGCCAGAAAGTGGCGTAGACCAGACTGGTGCTCAAATTGGGCTTCTGGTCGGAGATACCGAGCAGGAAGGTATGGTTTGCAATCCCACCCCCGAATTGCGGTGCGTTCACCGTGCTGACCGGCGCATCCGGGTCGGGAAAAACCGTTGGCTGCGGTCGAAACGGGATGGCGGGCGCGGTCGAGATGTTCACTGCCACACCATCGAACTGGTAGCCGTCGGCAATCTGTTCCTCGACCTTTTGCTGAAGCAGCAGGATCGGATCGTCGAAAACCTGTTGGGTGATGCCGGCAGGCAACCGCTGCGGAGCATCATCAGCAGAGGCGTCGGTGCCGTGCACGGCCGGCTCATCGGAGAAAGTGTATTCGGCGAAACCACCGTCCCCTTTCGCCGGGGCTTCCGACGTTCCGGCCGCGAACACTGCCGACGTCGGGTCCGGGAAGGCCGGCAGTAACGGCGTGCTGTTGAACGACGGGAAGCTTGAGAACGCCGGATTGGCTCCAGCGGTGGGGTCGGCGCCTGGACTGATGACCGGCGGCCCGCAGAACGGCTGGGCGAACCCTTGAGCGACCATCGAGGCGCCGTGCGGAATGCTCCACATGCGGGCCACGAGTTGGCCGTCCGGCGGCGGCTCCGCGGGCGGCTGGGTTGTCGGCGGCAAAGCGATCCACATGCCCGGCTCGATGTGCAGCGGGGCACCACTGCCGGCCTCGCTGGTGTGTTGCAGGTAGGTGAATCCGAACAGCTCGATGTCGGGTTGGGTGAATCCGCGGTTGTGCACCGTCGCGGGTATCGGATCGAACGACAGTGAGTCGGACGTCAGGCTCACGCTCAACAAGACATCGCGGTGGTTCTGGAAATCCGGGCGCGCAGCGATGTTCATCCCGTAGCCGTGCCAGCGTCCGGTGAGTCCAGCGATGAGGCGGAGCTTCGCCAGGACGTTGCTCTCAATCGACGACGCCGGACTGTGCGTAGTCATGACTGCTCCTTAGCTGCGCTGAAAGCTGGTCAACGAACTCGTCGGCGTTGACGTCGTCGACACCTCCAGTATCGGCACGGCGCGGCAAGTACCGCTATTGACGCAGCTCACCCGACTATGTGGAGCCGGCCGCGTCGCAGCGCCGAAAAGGCGACAAATCGGGTTGGGTGGCGTCCAGTTATCGGTCAAGATCCCACTGACCGAAATCGGCCGCGAGGACTTCGTCCACATCGACGTGGGTGCCGCCCAGGACGACCCCGGGTTCCGACGGGGTGTTGACCACCACCTGGTACAGCACGGCTCTGGGTTCGCGCTGACCGGCTGACCACCCGATCGTCTGCCAAGCCCAGCGGTGCCCCGGTGTGCTTGAGCGGCCAATCACTCCGTTTTCGATTGCCCACCCGCACACCCGCGAATGGCCGTAGATACCGGTCCGATCCGCGCCCAGCACCGAGTTAATGCCTCGAAACCACTCGATGCCAACGCTTCGCCAGGTGTTGAGGTCGATGTCTTCATCGATGCTGAAGAAGATCGGCGCGGACGCCGTGCCCCCGGCCGCGTCGTGTAGCCGTAAAGCGGTACGGGCATCCGCCACTCCGCCGTCGTATCCTCGAGTGAAATCGGACGGGTCCGGCCAACCCGGTTTTCCGTACTGGTAGTTGCTGACAATGTGCAGACCCGCTGCGCGTAGCTCATCCGCATACGCGCGGGTGACCGGCTTGAAATCGAAGTTGGCGCCCGGCCGTGATTCGGCGACATACACCACTGCGCCGTCATAGCCGGCCGACTTAATCAGCTCCGGCGCAACCAACTGTTCGGTGAAATCGATCAACCGCCGCGCGGCCGCCGATGCCTTCGGACCGCCGAGCGTCGAAGCCGCCGTCCCCAGGCCCAGCAGAACCGGGGCGCTCCACGCATATTTGATGACTTCGCGTCGCGAAAGAGACTGCCGCCACCCGTGTCCGCTCGAAGCAGGCGAATCGGCCACCGGGGGATGTTAACAAGGTTCGGCCCCAGGTTTCGGCGAATACGCCTGACCGCAACGCACATGAGGTGCGACGGTACGGCGACATCGGTTCCGGCGTGGTCAGGGCAGTTCATCGAAGAACTCGTGAATGGCGCGTGCGCCGGTCTGCGGCACCTCGGCTTGCCAGAAGTGGCCGGCGAACGGCAGCAGCTGGACCTCGTCCGGCGAGCCTGGAATGTCCTGGGCCAGGCGTACCCCCCAGGACGGCGGGAGAAAGCGGTCCTGCGCAGCCCAGATCACCCGCGTCGGCTTGGTCCAGGACTGAAGAGTGGGGATGGCGTCCAGCGTCCAGCGTGGTGACTGGGTGGTGACGTAGCGGATCCAGTCGCGCTGGAGTTGACCACCGTGCCGAAGGGCCAGAAACCAATCCTCGGTCCACGCCCGGGGAAAGTGGCCGCGGACGACGGTCAAGCGCAGGGTATGCAGCTTCAGGATGAGCTGCAGAAGCCCGAGCCGACCGAGCGCGGGAATCAGCCCGTGTTCGGCCAGCCAAGCCGTGATAGCCACCACCGGGACCAGCCAGTTGTCATAGCAGACGACGTCGGCGAAGATGACCGCTTTGATACGGGCGCCGTGGTGTTTCAAGAACTGTTGGCCGTGTGCGCCGCCCTGGTCGTGAAACACCGCGTAGGTCAGGTCGATATCGAGGGCGTCGAGCAGTTGCGCCAGCATCGTCGCTTGGCCCGGGCTGGACAGGTCGTTGTCCGGCTTGGGTACCGACCGTCCCAAGCCCAGCAGGTCCGGCACGATGCAGTCGTAATGCTCGCCGAGCATTCCGAGCAGCGGCTCCCACAGCCGGCACGACGTCGGAATCCCGTGGACCAGCAGCAGAGGCGGGCCCGCCCCATGCCGTAGGTATGCAACTCGTCCGCAGTCCACGTCGAGGTACCGGCGCGGCAAGGCTCCGATCGGCATGGACGCAGGTTCGGGTGCCATCGCGCGGAAGGGCGCCGTTCTCGCGGTCAACATCAGCCTGCCTCCATGGGAACAAATTAGTGGTTCTCATCCGCACAACCGTTGCAGGGCCGGGTCACCATCGCACCATCGGCAGCGGGCGCAGCGGATGTCGCACCGCCCATTTCACCGCGTTGGTGACGAGCAATTTATGAAACCCCCCGTACGGCAATGCGTTTACCACCTCGGCGACATCGCCCCGGCTGATCCGGGTGCCGACGGTGAGCCCGCGGAACGCATCGATCCGGTCCGCGAGGCGAAACGTCTCGACCCACGGGTCATCGACCGGCCTGAGGCTGTGGTGCAAGGCGATCATCGTCCGGACCCGGGTGGGCTCGGTGATGCCGAACTCCGGTGCCAAAGCCGCCGCGAGTTCTTCCGATGGCGCGAGGTAATCCCAAGTTCCGGCGGTCCATATCCCAATGTCGTGCGTCGCCCAGGCCAACGCCATCTGCGGCGCCGGTTCACTCAGGTCGAGCAGCCGAAGCTGATAATTCATCCCGCGGTAGAGGTGGTTGCGGTAGTCGGTATAGCTCACTCCTAGTGTTCGGGCATGACGATCCAAGACCGTGTCTACGACAGGGTTTTCCGTCACGACGCCCATAGAACGAACCTGGTGGACGAACAGTTATTTGTCAACGCTCGTGCAGGCAGTATGTTGCGGCACAACATATCTCGGCTCGCCGATCTCGCCGATCCCAAATGCATCCGTGATCACGGCGTTGTGCACCGCCGGCCGGACGTGGCACGCATCGGTGACCAATGCGGCTGATCAGGTGAATATTCCGTCCGACAAGGGGATACTGGTCGGCATGCAACGGATCTGTATTGAAGCCCTGGCAAACCATCAAATCAAACTAGCCGCTTGTGAAACCGGGCACCAGGTGGCATCCGACACCGTCGTTGGTGGCAGTGAACGCGTGCTGCGGCAAACCGTAGTGGGCATGATCAAAGGTGCCGAACTCGGAGAGCACAACAGCCCCGGTGAGGCAACTGTGTACGTGTTACGAGGCCGTGTGCGTGTTACGTCGCAGGGCGCGTCCTGGATTGTCCGGGCCGGCGACTTGGTGAAGGTTCCGGAGGCTCGTTCGAGTTTGCAGGCATTGGAGGACTCGGCGCTGTTGCTCACCGTCGTCAAGCTCGCCGAAGAAACCCCCGGTGAAGAATTCCTGTCCCACGCCGCGCCCGTCAGCATGGTCGCGTCGGCGACCTAGGGTTGCGGTCACCAGCGGAATGACCGACTGGCTTTTCGAACCGGTAGCTACGCAGCGCCGGCGGTGGTAACGAGTAAGCCGATCGGGATGCTGACGATGAGCGCCGCGGTGAACAACCGGTAGGCGTGCAACGGCCAACCATGGCGAGCAGCGCGGCGGACACCGTGCAGGAACAACACCAACGCCACGAGCAGCAGCAATGCGCCCGCATCGAACACGATGATGTGATCGGTGACGATGCCGGCCAGTATGGCGATGTTGGCGACGTTGAACGTGGCCGCTGTGACAGCGACGGTCTGCGCCGTCGGTGGAACCGCCGCCAGCAATGCCTGGCCCGCCCCGAGGACGATCTGACCGACCCCCAGGACCAGGACGAGATAGGCCGCCGCCCACACACCATGCCTAGTCGGCATCGGCGCGGCGATTGCCGCAGCGAGCAATCCACCGGCGACCACACTCAGCGCACCGACCACCGCAAACGGTCCGAAGGTGGCTCGCCGGTCCCACAACCGAAGCACTGCGGGCGCCCAGTGATCGGTGGCGGCCGCGGCGGCCTGATCGCGGCCGAGAACCTCGCTCACCGCACGTCCTGATCGACGCCGCGATGTTGTGTCATGGTTATGCCTCCGGAACCGACTTTACCGGGACACGGCAATGGCCGGGATCACAAAAATCCGCCGACCCACTGCCCCGCCAGCATCGCGGCGAGCCCGAACGCGACGCTCACCGCGATGTTGGCTGCGGCGGGCCAGAGTTGACGTTCCTCGGCGAGGCGATGGGTTTCCAACATCCAGGTGGAAAACGTGGTGTACGAGCCGATCAGCGCCGTATCGACCAGCAGCGCCATGGCCGGGCTCAACACCATCCCGCCGATCAGCCCGAGCAGGACGACGCCGCTGAGGTTCACCGTCAGGGTGCCCAATGGAAACGAGCGTGCGGCCCGTCGGGCGACCGCATGGTCGACCAGGAATCGCAGCACCGCACCGGCGCCGCCGGCCGCGGCCACGGCGGCCCAGACGGTCGGGTTCATCGGCGCCATTCCTCCTCAGCGCTTCGCGCTGCATCGTCATCGGCGGGCTTCATGGGCGCCATTCCTCCTCAGCGCTTCGCGCTGCATCGTCATCGGCGCGGTTCATGGGCGGACCCGCACCCGGCGCACCAAGGCAGTGGCCAGGTGTACCGCAAGCAGTCCGAGCACGAGGCTGGCGGCGACGTAGCCAACCGCCAAGCCTGTCCGGCCGTTCTCGACCATCCGCAGCGTTTCCAACTGCATCGCCGAGAAGGTGGTCAGCCCACCGCACAAGCCCGTCCCCAGCAGCGGGCGGCGATAGCTCGACACCGGCAATCGTTCCAACAACCTGGTGGTGAAATAACCCAACAGAAACGCACCGACGATGTTGACGGCAAACGTCGGCCACGGCCAACCGGCCGGGTCGGGTGCCAGGAATGTTTCCAAAGCCGCCCGGGCCAAACCGCCCAGCGCTCCGCCGACAAATACGGCGGCCAGCTCACGGCGATCGTGGCCTAGCACCTCATCGAACCCTCCGGTCGGCTAGCACTGATGCAAACTATCGCGGCGGTCGGATCATCACGGCCACAATGGGTAGCCATGGCGTCTCACCCGCGTGCCGGTCAGCCGGCCCAACCCGAAGACCTCGTCGACCTCGTCCACCTGGTGACGGCCTACTACACAACTCAGCCGGACCCCGACAACGCCGACCAGCGGGTGGCGTTCGGCACCTCAGGGCATCGCGGTTCTGCGCTGGACGGTGCATTCAACGAGGCGCACATTTTGGCGATCACCCAGGCCGTCGCCGAGCACCGTACCGCGCACGGGGTAACCGGGCCGGTTTTCATCGGACGAGACACCCACGGTCTCTCCGAACCGGCCTGGGCTTCAGCCCTGGAAGTGCTGGCTGCCAATGACATTGTCGCCATGGTTGATTCAGCTGGCCGCTACACCCCGACCCCGGCCGTCAGCCGTGCCATTTTGGCGCACAACCGCGGTCGTAGCCGACATCTCGCCGATGGCATCGTGGTGACGCCGTCGCACAACCCACCGCGGGACGGCGGCTTCAAGTACA
>CAZPZQ010000073.1:0-12195 GCA_964590745.1 uncultured Mycobacterium sp.
CAGGGTGTCGGCGCCGTAGTCGTCGCAGATCTCGTCGGGTGACACCGAATTCTTCAGGCTCTTGCCCATTTTGCCGAATTCCTGAAACACCGCGACGTCGCCGTCGGCGGTCGGGTATACGAATTTTCCGTCCCGCTCCACCACGTCGGCGGCCGATACGTAAGAACCCCGGGCGTCAGCGTAGGCGAACGCCTGAATGTAGCCCTGGTTGACCAGCCTGCGGTACGGTTCGCGGGAGCTGACCTGACCAAGGTCGTATAACACCTTGTGCCAGAACCGCGAATACAACAGATGCAGCACCGCGTGCTCGGCGCCGCCGACGTACAGGTCCACCCCGCCGGGGTCATCCGGCCCGTGCTCGGCGGGTCTGGGTCCCATCCAGTAGGCTTCGTTTTCCCTGGCGCAGAAGCGTTCCGCATTGTGCGGGTCGGTGTAGCGCAGCTCGTACCAAGAACTGCCCGCCCACTGCGGCATCACGTTGGTGTCCCGGGTGTAGGGTTTGAGCCCATCGCCGAGGTCCAGTTCGACGTGTACCCAGTCGGTCGCCCTGGCCAGCGGCGGCGCCGGTTCGCTGTCGGCGTCGTCCGGATCGAACAGGGCCGGCGAATAGTCGACCGCTTCCGGCAATTCGACCGGCAGCGCGGTTTCCGGCAGCGGGTGCGGCCGCCCATCGGTGTCATAGACGATCGGGAACGGTTCGCCCCAGTACCGCTGCCGGGCGAAAAGCCAGTCTCGCAGCTTGTATTCGACGCGCGCCCACCCGCGGTGCTCGGCCTGCAGCCGTTCGGTGATGGCCTCTTTCGCCGCGGTCACCGTCATGCCGTCCAGGTGGTCGGAGTTCACCAGGATCCCGTCGCCGACGTAGGCTGCTTGGGAAATATCGCCGCCGGCAATCACTTCCAGGACCGGCAGGCCGAATTCACGGGCGAATTCCCAGTCGCGTTGGTCATGCCCGGGCACCGCCATGATCGCACCGGTACCGTAGCCGGCCAACACGTAGTCGGCGATGAAGATCGGCAGCCGCTCGCCGTTCGCCGGGTTGATCGCATAACTGCCCAGAAACACCCCGGTTTTCGCCTTGTTTTCCTGGCGTTCCAGGTCCGACTTGGCGACGATGGATTTGCGGTAGGCGGCAACGGCGTCGATGGGCGAGGCGGCGTCGAAGGTCCAGCGCGGATCCACGTGGTCCGGCCAACCGGCGGTGGTCAGCCGGTCGACCAGTTGGTGTTCGGGGGCCAGCACCAGATAGCTGGCACCGAACAAGGTGTCCGGGCGGGTGGTGAACACCTCGATATCGACCTTGTCACCGGTGGCGGTGTCTGCCGCGAACAGTACGGAGGCGCCGGTGGATCGGCCGATCCAGTTGCGCTGCATGGTTTTCACCTGCTCCGGCCAATCCAGCACCTCGAGGTCGTCGACCAGCCGGTCGGCGTAGGCGGTGATCCGCATCATCCACTGCCGCAACCGTTTCCGGAACACCGGGAAGTTGCCGCGGTCGCTGCGGCCGTCCGCGGTGACCTCTTCGTTGGCCAGCACCGTGCCCAACCCGGGGCACCAGTTCACCATCGAGTCGCTTTGGTAGACCAGCCGGTAGCCGTCAACCACACTGGCCCGTTCGCCGGCCGAGAGCTCCGCCCAGGTCCGGTCATCGTCGAGTTGACGTGCGCCGGAGTCGAATTCGGCGATCAACTCGGCGATCGGCCGCGCCTTGTTCACTGCCGGGTCGAACCATGCGTTGTAGATCTGCAGGAAGATCCACTGCGTCCAGGTGTAGAACTCGACGTCGGTGGTGGAAAAGCTGCGCCGGCTGTCGTGTCCGAACCCCAGCCGTCCCAGTTGGCGCCGGAAATTGACGATGTTGGCCTCGGTCCGGGTGCGTGGGTGGGTGCCGGTTTGCACCGCGTATTGCTCGGCCGGCAACCCGAATGCGTCGAAACCCAACGCGTGCAGGACGTTATACCCCGTCATCCGCAGATACCGGGCGTAGACGTCGGTGGCGATGTAGCCCAGCGGGTGGCCGACGTGCAATCCGTCGCCGGACGGGTACGGGAACATGTCCTGCACGAACATCTTGTGTTGCGGCACCGGCGAACCGTCCGCTGCGGCCAGCGATCCGACCGGATTGGCGACGTTGAAGGTGCCCCACTCGGCCCACCGGCTCTGCCATCGGCGCTCGATGTCGGCGGCCAACTCCGCGGTGTAGCGGTGCCGGGGCGTGTCGGCGTCGGCGTGGTCGCCAACGTTGCCGCGCACCTGCGCCTTCCGGGATTCGGTCACCTCAACAGGGTATAAGGGGGCGTTGTTCGAGCGGTCGGCCACAGCCCGGTCTCGGTTGGATTGCGGACCGGTGAGGGCTTGGTCCCAGGTCGGTTCCGACACTGGCAGCTGGCGTCGGCCGCTGGTTACAGTCGGCCGGTGACCGGGAATCGACCCGGCGTCGTTGGGAAGGATCGAGATGAGGCAGACCGGCCGCGGATGGCGGCAACTGGTTGGCTGCACGGCCGCTGGGGTGGCCGGCGTGCTGGCAGCTTCCGGGGTGGCCACCGCGGAACCGGTGCTGCCGTCGCCGCCGACGCCGGTCTACCCTCCGGTGACGGCGCCGCAGGCGGTCACGCCACAAGCGGTCACGCCGCATGGGGTCGCGCCGCACGCGGTCGGTGCCGCCCCGACAGCGTCGGCTCCCGCTGCGGATCCGGCGGTCGCGCCGGTACCCGGCGCAGCGCCGGCGACACCGCCGGCCCGGCTTCCGGCCAGCTCCGGAACGCTTCGGGACTACTTCGCCGAGAAAGGCGTGCAACTCGAGCCGCAACAGCCGGACGGTTTCACCGCGCTGAACATCACGCTGCCCATGCCGCCGGGCTGGACCCGGGTTCCCGATCCCAACGTTCCGGACGCGTTTGCGGTGATCGCGGATCGGCGCACCGGCGCGCTGTACACCCCGAACGCCCAGGTGGTGGTCTACCGCCTGGTCGGTCACTTCGACGCTGCGGAGGCGATCACCCACGGGTTTATCGACAGCCAGCAGTTGCCTGCGTGGCGGACCACCAACGCGTCGCTGGCCGACTTCGGGGGGTTTCCGTCCTCGGTGATCGAAGGCACCTACCGTCAGGACGACCTGACGCTGAACACCTCGCAGCGGCACGTCATCGCCGGTTCGGCCGCCAACAGCTATCTGGTGTCGCTCACCGTGACCACCGGGGTCGGTGAGACGGTCGGCAACGCGCCGGCCACCGACGCGATCGTCAACGGCTTCCGGGTGGCCGTTCCCGGCGCCGGGCCCGCGGCGCCCCCCGCATCGACGCCGCCTGACCACCCGGCCCTTCCCGCCCCGTCGCCGGCCCGGCCGGCCACCGCGTCGGGTTCGCGCGGGTAACCGCCGACCGCGGCGGCCGGGCCTTCTGACACCGGGCCCGCCTCGTATGGTGGTGCCATGCTGATCGCGGGTGTGTTGGCTGTGGTGGCCGCTTTCCTTTCGGCGACATTCGGGTTGTGGACATTGGCCCGGCCGGGCGCCGATGATCCGGCATCGCTGGCCCGGCGCGCCGTGGCCCCCGCCCAGTTGGCCGCCGCCGTCATGCTGGCAGCCGCCGGCGTGGTCGCGCTGGCCGGGCCGCCGGGCGCGCCGCTGGTGCTGGTCCTCTGTACGGTCGGGGCCCTGGGCACCTTGGCGGCCGGGTCGTGGCAGGGCGCCCGCTACTTGGCGCGTCGTCAGGCCGCCGTGTCGACATCCGGCTGCGGCGGCGGCTGCACGTGTGCACCGTCCGGCCGGTGACCGTCGGCGTGGGCCTCAGTTCCGGCTGATGTCGATCGGGTGGGTGGCCAACAGCGACATCGGCAGCGGGTGTCGCCGCAACACCCGCCCCCACAGGTCCACTCGAGCCGCCGCCAGCACATCCGACGGCAACGCCGATGCCACGATCCAGTCGTCGCGCTCGATCTCACCCTCCAGCTGGCCGATCGTCCAGCCCGCGTAGCCGGCGAAGATTCGCACACCCTCCACAAACGGCGCGACGGTGTCTGGGTCGGCATCGAGGTCGACCATCACCGTGCGGCCCGCGATGTGGCGCAAGCCGGCCACATTGTCCGGGTCGGCGCCGACCTGCAGCACACCCAGGCATAGTGCTGCGTCGCGTTTGACCGGCCCACCGATAAACATCGCCTTTGGTTTGCTGACCAGTTTGTTCCACTGGGGCAACAGGTTGTACACGGCGGTTTCGCTGGGGCGGTTCAGCACGACGCCCAGGGTTCCGCCGTCGTTGTGTTCGACGACGTAGATCACGGTACGGCGGAACGTCGGTTCCAACAGATCGGTGTTGGCCAACAGCAGGGTGCCCGCGCGTACCCGGTGGGCCGCAGGCGCGACGTAGTCCTCGGGGTCTTCGGGTTGCGCCATCACACCATAATGACACCGGCACCCCGCGACGGGGCTAAGCCGCGGACAACAACTCCGGCGCACCGATATTTGTACTCTGGTCTGGGATCGGCGCCGTGCCGCCCCACCCCGCTTCGCATCCGCTTCCGGAAGTAGGTTCTGTGGCCGACATCCGCGCACCCGTAATGCTGTGGCGGTCGGCGCGTAGCCTGCCCGAGTTCTGGCGGCTGCTCGAGCTGCGGGTGGCAAGCCAATTCGGCGACGGCCTGTTTCAGGCCGGACTGGCCGGCGCGCTGCTGTTCAACCCGGACCGGGCCGCGGATCCGTGGGCCGTCGCCGCCGCCTTCGCGGTGCTGTTCTTGCCGTACTCACTGCTGGGGCCATTCGCCGGTGCGCTG
The DNA here is from genome assembly GCA_964590745.1 of uncultured Mycobacterium sp. Taxonomy (GTDB): domain Bacteria; phylum Actinomycetota; class Actinomycetes; order Mycobacteriales; family Mycobacteriaceae; genus Mycobacterium. Next base: position 4,771 of record CAZPZQ010000073.1, read on the forward strand.
CTGGACCGCTGGGACCGGCGGTTGGTGCTGATCGTGGCGAACTTCTCCCGGCTGGTGCTGGTGGTCGGCATCGGTGCGTTGTTGGCGGCCGGGGCCAACGACGTGCCGGTGCTGTGCGCAGCGCTGATCGCCAACGGTTTTTCCCGTTTCGTCTCCTCCGGGCTATCTGCTGCGCTGCCGCACCTGGTACCGCGGGAGCAGGTGGTGACGATGAACGCGCTGGCCATCGCGACCGGCGCGGTCGGCGCCTTCCTGGGCGCGAACTTCATGCTGGTACCGCGCTGGGTGGTGGGTGCCGGCGACCGCGGCGCCGCGTCGATCATTTTGATCGACGCCATCCCGGTGGCGGTAGCGCTGCTGTTGTCGGTGCGGTTCGCGGCGCGGGTTCTCGGCCCCGACGACACCAAGCGCGCCATTCACGGGTCGGTTTTCTACGCGGTGACAACCGGCTGGCTGCACGGTGCCCGGACCGTGCGGGCCCGGCCCACCGTGGCCGCCACCCTGTCCGGGCTGGTTGCGCACCGGATGGCGTTCGGCGTCAACATTCTGGTGGTGTTGGTGTTGGTGCGGCACGTCGAAGCGGAGTCGGTGTCCGGCCTGGGGACCACGGCGCTGTTCGTCGCCGCCGCAGGCAGCGGATCGTTTCTCGCCAACGTGGTGATGCCGCCGGCGGTGCGGCGCTGGGGGCGCTACGGCACCGCCAACGGGGCGCTGGCCGCGGCGGCGGTCATTCAACTGGCCACCGTCGGCTTGTCCCTGTGGGTGCTGGTGTTGTGCGGCTTTCTGCTCGGCATGGCCGGTCAGGTGGTCAAGCTGTGCGCGGATACCGCGATGCAAGTCGACGTTGACGACGCGTTGCGCGGACATGTGTTCGCGGTCCAGGATTCGTTGTTTTGGGTGTCGTTCATCGTGGCGGTGACCGCCGCCGCGGCGGTGCTGCCCGCCGATGGTCGGACACCGGAATTGATGGCGGCCGGCACGCTGCTGTACCTGGCCGGGCTGACCGCGCACAGCGTCATCGGGCGCAACCGCGAACCGGTACCGGCCCGATAGCGGCTTAAGGTACTGCCATGTCCCGTGCTGCCCCGATGATCGCCGATCTGCAGGCCGAAAGCGACGACCTGGACGCGCTGGTGGCGCGGCTTGCCGACGATCGGTGGGCCGTCTCGACACCGGCGCCGGGCTGGACCATCGCCCATCAGATCGGCCATCTGTTGTGGACCGACCGGATATCGCTGATCGCGGTCACCGATGCAGCCGGTTTCGCCGAACTGCTTGCCGCCGCATCGACCAACCCCACCGGCTTCGTCGACGACGGCGCGGCCGAACTGGCCGCCACCCCGCCGGCCGAGCTGCTGGCCGACTGGCGGGGTACCCGAGCCCGATTGCACTCGGCACTGGGCACCGTCCCCGACGACCGCAAGCTGCCGTGGTTCGGCCCGCCGATGAGTGCGGCGTCAATGGCCACCGCCCGGTTGATGGAAACCTGGGCGCACGGCTTGGACGTCGCCGATGCGCTCGGCGTGACCCGTCCGGCCACCATGCGGTTGCGCTCCATCGCCCACCTGGGTGTGCGGACCCGCGACTACGCCTTCGCCGTCAACGACCTTCCTCCGCCCGTCGAGCCGTTCCGGGTGGAACTGCGCGCCCCCGACGGCAGCACCTGGTCGTGGGGGCCGGCGGACGCGGCGCAACGGGTCACCGGGTCAGCCGAACATTTCTGCTTCCGGGTCACCCAGCGGCGGGCGTTGGCCGAACTGGACCTGGCCGCGCGCGGCGCCGACGCGCACCACTGGCTGCAGATCGCCCAGGCCTTCGCCGGGCCGCCGGGCGCCGGACGGTGACCGCTCCGGCTGGTCAATGCAGAGCCGTCGCCCCGTCGGCGGCGCCGTCGCCATCGGTATCGGTGAGCTTGATGTCCCACCGGCCGTCACCGTCGGTGTCGACGTAGGCGATGTGATAACCACCCCTCCCGTCGCCGAGCAGCACCCGGTCCGCCCAACCGTTGCGGTCGGTGTCGACGAGCCGGTCGTCGGCGTGGCCGTCGCCGCCGAAGTCCACCAGCGGCCCGCCGGTGTGCTCGACGCCGTCCAGCCCGAGCCAGCGCAGCTCCCCGCCGGTCCGGTCCGCCGAACGTGCCGGCCGATCGGCCGCCACCGTCCAGGTGCCGGAGCCGTCGTCGGTGAAATACGTCTCCGGTACGCCGTCGTTGTCCAGATCCAGCACCGCGTGATCGGCCAGCCCGTCACCGTCGAAGTCGGCCAGCGCATCATCGCGCAGGCCGTCACCGTCGAAATCCAGCCGGACCGCCTCCGGCTGTCCGTCGCCGTCAAGATCCAGCTCCGGGGTACCGTTCCACATCGTCGCGGCACCGTCGGCGCCGCCCAGGCAGTAGTCCATACCCGGTGGGACGCCGCGACCCGACTATTGGTTCCGCCGACTGTCCCACCAGCGAAGTAATTCAGCGGTGGCCTGCTCGCGGGACAACGGCCCGTGCTCCAGCCGCAACTCCTTGAGGTACCGCCACGCCTCGCCGACGTCCGGCCCCGGCGGAATGCCCAACACCTGCATGATCTCGTTGCCGTCCAGATCCGGCCGCACCCGACGCAGGTCCTCTTGTTCGGCCAACGCGGCGATCCGGGCTTCCAACCGGTCGTAGCTGGCCTGCAGGCGTTCGGCCCGCCGCCGGTTGCGGGTGGTGCAATCGGCGCGTACCAGTTTGTGCAACCGGTTCAGCAGCGGGCCCGCATCGGCAACGTAGCGGCGCACCGCCGAATCAGTCCATCGCTCATCGCCGTAGCCGTGAAACCGCAGATGCAGATACACCAACTGGGCGACGTCGTCGATCATCTGCTTGGAGTAGCGCAACGCCTGCAGCCGCTTGCGGGCCAGCTTCGCGCCCACCGCCTCGTGGTGATGGAAGCTCACCCCGCCGTCGTCCTCATATCGACGGGTGGCCGGCTTGCCGATGTCGTGCAGCAGCGCCGCCCAGCGCAACACCAGATCGGGCCCGCCGTCCGGCGGTGGGTCCTCCAACTCGATGGCTTGCCGCAACACCGTCAGGGAATGTTGGTAGACGTCCTTGTGCTGGTGATGCTCGTCGATCGCCATCCGCATGCCGCTGACTTCGGGCAGCACCACATCGGCCATGCCGGTGGCCACCATCACGTCGATGCCGGCGGCCGGATGCTCGCCCAGCAGCAGCTTGTCCAGTTCGGCGGCCACCCGTTCCGCAGTGATCCGCTCCAGTTGGGGCGCCATCTCCCGGATCGCCGCGTCGACGCGTGCCGCCACGGTAACGCCGAGCTGGCTGACGAACCGGGCCGCGCGCAGCATGCGCAGCGGATCGTCGCCGAAGGACACCACCGGGGCAGCCGGGGTGTCCAGCACGCCGGCCCGCAATGCCGCTAAGCCGCCCAGCGGATCGAGGAACTCCCCCGGCCCGGCCGCGGTGACTCGGACCGCCATCGCGTTGATGGTGAAGTCCCGGCGCACCAGGTCGTCGTCGAGTCGCTCGCCGAAACGCACCTCGGGGTGGCGGGAAACCTGGTCATAGCGGTCGGCGCGAAAGGTGGTGATCTCCAGGCGGCGACCGTCTTTGCCGACACCGACGGTGCCGAACGCGATACCGGTGTCCCACTGGGCGTCCGCCCAGCCGCGGACGATCTGCTGAACCTGCTCGGGACGAGCGTCGGTGGTGAAGTCCAGATCGGGACTCAGCCGGCGCAGCACGGCGTCCCGCACCGATCCGCCGACCAGGTACAGCTGGTGGCCGGCCGCTTCGAACAATCCGCCCAGGTCCCGCAGCAGCTCGGTGTGCTGGTGCAATGCCACCGCCGCAGCGGTCAGCAGCTCAGCGTCTTGGGTGGCTTCCGGCACGTCAGACGAGCCTAGTAGTCGGGCCCGGTCGGGTGTCGCAGCCCAGCGCGTAATCAAACCGCCGCACAGCCATCCGCGCGTGCCGCGAGCCGGCCGGCGGCTGCCAGCGACTATCACATGGGTGTCGGAGGGCGAACAGGCCAAACCACGACGGCGCCGGAACCGGCGCCGTGATCGACGGGCTCCCAGCCCGGCACCGAAGCTGACCGACCGCGCCGCCGGCGACGACAATGCCCCCACGGCGGTCTCGACCAGCACGGCGCGCGCGCACTGGGCTCGTTCCGCGCGGCGGGGAAAGGACCGGCTGCGCACCGTACACGAGACCTCGGCCGGCGGTCTGGTCATCGACGGCATCGACGGACCGCGCAACGACCAAGTCGCCGCACTGATCGGTCGGAAGGACCGGCGCGGCCGCATGTTGTGGTCGTTGCCCAAAGGCCACATCGAGGTCGGTGAGACCGCCGAGCAGACCGCGGTCCGCGAGGTCGCCGAGGAAACCGGCGTCCGCGGCAGTGTGCTGGCCGCGCTGGGCAGCATCGACTACTGGTTCGTCACCGACGGCCGCCGGGTGCACAAAACCGTGCACCACTACCTGCTGCGTTTCGCCAGCGGCGAACTGTCCGACGATGATGTGGAAGTCAGCGAGGTGGCCTGGGTGCCGATCCGGGAACTTCCGTCCCGGCTGGCCTACGCCGATGAGCGCCGACTGGCCCGGGTCGCCGACGAGTTGATCGACCGACTGCTAACCGACGGCCCGGCCGCGCTGCCGCCGCTGCCGGCGATGAGCCCGTGGCGACGGCCGCAGACCCATTCCCGCACCCGCACCCGTCGCCCGGACAAGCACGCCCCGGGCCGGGAGAACGGTCGCGGGCTGGGCACGTGACCGCGTCGCGGCCCGGCCGGGCAGCTGCGCTGTGCCGCACCGCGGTGGCCGGCATGCTGACCGCCTCGGCGGCCTTTCTCGGCGCGGCCGCCGTCACGCCGCACGCGGTGGCGGGCGAACCCGACGCGGCGCCGTTTGTCCAGATCCGCGTCGACACGGTGACTCCGGACGTGATCACCACCACCAGCGATCCGGTGGTCACCGTCACCGGCACGGTGACCAACATCGGGGACCGACCGGTCCGCGACGTGATGGTGCGCCTCGAGCAGGCGGCGGCCGTCGCGTCCTCGGCTGGCTTACGAACCAACCTCGACGGGGCCGACGACCAATACCGGCCGGTCGGCGGCTTCGCCACGGTGGCCGCCGAACTGCAGCGCGGCCAAGACATTCCGTTCACCCTGTCGGCTCCGCTGCGCTCGGCCCACCAACCCGCCCTCGATATCGACCGGCCCGGCGTGTATCCGGTGCTGGTCAACGTCAACGGCACGCCCGATTACGGCGAGCCGGCGCGGCTTGACGACGCCCGCTTTCTGTTGCCGGTGACCGGGGTGCCCGCCAACCCGGACGCCGCCGACGGCGGCGCGCCGGCCGATGTGGTGCCGCCCGACATCTCCGAGCCGGTGCGGATCACCATGCTGTGGCCGCTGGCCGACCGGCCGCGGCTGACGCCGGGGGTGCCCGGCGGCACCTTACCGGTCCGGCTTCTCGACGACGACCTGGCGGGTTCGCTAGCGGCCGGCGGCCGGCTGGACGCACTGCTCTCGTCGGTCGAATTCGCCACCAGTCCGGCCGTGGACCCGGACGGCGCCGTCACCCGGTCGCTGTGCCTGGCCGTCGACCCCGACCTGCTGGTCACGGTCAATGCGATGACCGCCGGTTACGTCGTCGCGGGCGCACCGGACACCGGCGCCGTCCGGCCCGGCGCCGGGCAGGCCGCGGCGACCGTCTGGCTGAATCGGCTGCGCGGATTGGCGCATCGGGTCTGCGTGGCGCCGATGCCCTACGCGCAGGCCGACCTTAACGCCGTGCACCGAGTCGGCGATCCGGGCCTGGGCGCGATCGCGGTGACCAGCCCCGCCGACATCATCGACCGCATCCTCAACGTCACCTCCGTTCGCGGCACCGTCCTGCTCGCCGACGGCAAGCTCACCGGCGCATCGGTCGATCTGCTCGGCAACCAGGGCAGCATGGTGGCGATCGTCGCCGGTGACTGCTCCGCCCAAGATTCCGCTACCGGCGTGCCGACCACCAGCGACGTCGACCCGTACCGGGTGTCGGCGCAGGTTTCCGCCGTGCCGTTCGACCCCGCCGTCGGCGCCGCGCTGGCCGCGGTGGGTGCCGACCCGGTCGCGCCCACCTACCTGGACCCCTCGCTGGCGGTTCGGCTGCGCCACGACTCGGCCGCCGCCCGCCGCCAGGACGCGCTGGGTTCGATGCTGTGGCGCGGGCTGGAACCGTCCGCTGCGCAACGCCGGGAGGTCTTGCTGCCGCCGGGCTACTGGAATCCGCGGCTGGACGACGCCCAGTCCGTCCTGACCGCACTGGCCACCGCTATCCGGTCTGGACTGGCGGTACCACACCCGCTGGCGGCGGTAGTCGCCGAAGCGGCGGCCGATGTCGGGACGCCCCGGCACCCGCCGACCGACGATCCCGCCCGCGGCCGGTTCGACACCAACATCACCACCGCGGTCGCCGACCAGATGGCCCGGCTGTGGGGTTTAACCGCAGCGCTGACCACCGATCCCCGGACCGGGCTGACCGGCGAGCGGTACACCGCGCCGCTGCGCGAAGACATGCTGCGGGCATTGACCCAGTCCGAGCCACCTCATGTGCGCAACGGCTTGGCCGCAAGCCGACTCGGCATCGTCACCGGCACCATCGATGACCTGTTCGGCGCGGTCACCATCGTCAATCCGGCGGGCGCCTACACCTTGGCCACCGAGCACAGCCCGCTGCCGCTGGCGTTGCGCAATGACCTCGCGGTGCCGATCCGAGTACGGCTGCACGTCGACGCGCCGCCCGGGATGACGGTCACCGACGTCGGGGAGATCGAGCTGCCACCGGGCTACCTGCCGCTGCTGGTGCCGGTGGAGGTCCACTTCAACCAACGGGTCGCCGTCGACGTGGCGCTGCGCACCCCGGACGGCTTCCCGCTGGGCGAACCGGCGCGCCTGTCGGTGCACGCCAACGCCTACGGCATGGTGCTGTTCTTGATCACCATGGCGGCCGCCGCGGTGCTGATCGCCCTGGCCGGGCGGCGGCTCTGGCACCGCTTCCGCGGCCAGCCCGACCCCGCCGACCTGGACCGCCCCGACCCGGCAGCTGTCGACTTCACCGCCGAGCGCCGCGCAGAGCCGAGACCCCGGGTATGACCCGACTCGGCCGGCCCGGCCAGCACCTCTCCGCACCGGGACCCCCACCGCCCCAGCGGATCACCCCGATTCCGCGGCCGGAGCTCACCGACGCCGCGGTGGTGTCCCGGTCCTGGGCGGTGGCGCTGGCGACGTTGGTCAGCCGGATCACCGGCTTCGTCCGGATCGTGCTGCTGGCGGCGATTCTGGGCGCCGCGCTGTCCAGCGCGTTCTCGGTCGCCAACCAACTGCCGAACCAGATCGCCGCGCTGGTGCTGGAGGCGACGTTCACCGCGATCTTCGTGCCGGTGC
>CAZPZQ010000074.1:0-12150 GCA_964590745.1 uncultured Mycobacterium sp.
GATCGCGTCGTTTCTGGTGCCCTCGCTGGGCCAGGGTTACTACTCGATGGTGCTGTTTCCGTTCCTGATGACCGTGGTACTGCCGAACTCGGTGCTGCGCAATTGGCCGGCCTGGCTTGGGATCTACGGTTTCATGACCCTGGACCGGTGGCTGCTGTTCAACTGGATGTACATCGGACGGCCGCTGGAGTATCTGAAGATCACCTACGGGTGGTGCCTGGTGCTGATCGTGGTCTGCGCGGTGCTGTGCTTCCGCTACTTCGACGCGCGCGCTGAGAACCGGCTGGACGACGGGATCGATCCGGCGTGGCTGAGGGACGACGGGTCGCACGCTATGAGGTAGGTCAGTGGTGTCCTTGCCGTCGAGTCATTTCTGAGACTGGTGGCCGGCTCGGATGGACGCCGTGTTGTTCAGGTCGAAGTAGTTCGTAAGGCCTTGGCGAGCAACCTCAACCGACGGTGATCTGCATGCAGCGCCGCGGAATACCAGGGAAAACCCTCTATCGGCACGGCACCCCCACTCATAGCGTCAACGCAAGAACTCGGGCCCGGGCAGGAGAACGCAGAAACCATGGACCCCGCACCACCGCACGCACCGACACATCGCGCAACGCCAAGGCGCGTCGTCGTAGACGCACGACGCCGGTGCAGCCGTCGGGCTTTGGTCATGTCCCCGACCAGGGTCGGGTATGAGTAGAGAGGAAAAAGAAAATGATGATCATGAGAAGTGCGGTGGTCACCGCAGCCCTTGCCGGTGCTGCACTCGGGTTGGCTGGCTCAGCATCCGCGGAACCACCTAACGGGACCTACACCGAGCATGTGACCGACGGGGGAGGGTACGTTCCGGACGGCACAACGAGGCCTTTGACAATGACCCCATGCGGTTCGGGTTGTATTCATGTTACCGCTCCAGAAACAGGGTCGGATTTTGGAAATTACCGATTGCAAGGCAACACATGGACTGGAAACACCGATGAGCACGGGTCGGTCATGGCGTTCGACCAAGATTCTCTTAATGGCACTGAGTCTTATCCAAATGGGCAAGCCTTGAAATTCTATCTGACCAAAGACGACTGACTTTCCGCAAGAAGGCGCGGCTGGCGCTGATCGTGGTCTGCGTGGTGCTGTGCTTCCGTTACTTCGACGCGCGCGCTGAGAACCGGCTGGATAGCGGCATCGATCCGACCTGGCTGAGGGACCGCACCAGCCGTGGTTAGAACGGTTTCGCCGTTGCCGGGAACCCCAGATTTACAGGTAACTCGCAGCTGATCCCTGAACAACAGCCGTTCACAACCTGTAATACTGCTGAGCGTGAGCGGGCTGGCCGGTACCCGCGAGACGGAAGTGCGCGCCGTGTCGGATTTCTTGGCGCGCATCGGCCCCGGTCCGGCTGGACTGCTCGTCGAAGGTGAACCGGGGATCGGCAAAACCACGGTGTGGTCCGAGGCGGTGCGGTTAGCTGCTGAGTTCGGATTTCGCGTGCTGTCGGCCCGGGCGTCTGCCGCCGAGGCGAAGCTTGCGTTCGCCGTGCTGGCCGACCTGCTCGACGATGTCGACCTGACGGTGCTGGATCAGCTTCCGCCGGTTCAGCGCGTGGCACTGAATCGGGTGCTGTTGCGCGGCGATGTCGGTCCGGCCACCGACGAGCGGGTGACGGCGGCCGCGTTCCTGTCGGTGCTCAAACTGCTGACCAGCCAGCCCGGGGTGCTGGTGGCGATCGACGATACGCAGTGGCTGGACCCTCCGAGCCGGGCCGTGGTGAGCTTCGTCGTACGCCGGCTCAAGGGCCCGGTCGGGATCGTGGCGGCCGCTCGCACCGGCGACCCGGACTGCCCCGGCGCAGCGTGGCTGCAGCTGGCCCGCGATGAGATGCTGGTCCGGCTTTCGCTGCGCCCGCTGAGCTTGGGGGCTGTACATGCGGTGATTGCGGCCCGGCTGGGCCGAACCCTGCCCAGGCCGATCATCACTCGGGTTCACCAGGTTTCCGGCGGTAACCCGCTGTATGCCCTCGAGCTGGCCCGCACCCTCGACGAGCACCAGCCGCCAAGCCGGCTCAGGTTTCCGGACTCGTTGAGCGTGCTGGTCCGGCGACGGCTGGGCACCATCAGCGAAGAGACCGCCCGGATGTTGCTGGCGGCCGCCTGCGCGGCCAACCTGACCGTCGCAGAGCTGGCCGAAGCGACACACACCTCCATCGACGACACACTGCGACTCATCGAAAGCGCCGAGAACCACGGCATCATCACGCTGGACGGAAACCGGGTGCGCTTCACCCACCCGTTGCTGTCCTACGGCGTCTACACCCAGGCCAGTGCCCCGCAACGTCGCGCCATGCACCGCAATCTCGCGGCAGTGACCGAGCTGACCGAACTGCGGGCTCGGCACCTGGCACTGGCAGCGGTCAGCGCTGACGAGCGCACCCTGCGGGCCCTCGACACCGCCGCCGGTGCCGCAGCTGCCCGCGGTGCCCCGAGCGCCGCGGCCGAACTGACCGATTTAGCGATCGGCCTTGGCGGAGACACCCCGATGCGGCGGCTGCAGGCTGCCGAACAGCACTTCCGGGCCGGCTCGCTCAACGAAGCCCGCAGCCGCGTGCAGTCGGTCATCGACGCGTTGCCGCCCGGCACACTGCGCACCGTCGCGCTCATGCTGCGCGGTGCCGTCGACGGTTACGGGGACCGCTTGGTCCAGGCCGGTGAGGTGCTCACCCAGGCCGTCGCCGAGGCCGGTGACAATCCAGGCCTCCGGCTGCAGGCTTTGCTGCTGTTGGCGCTGGTCGTCGGCTTGAGTGGCGATCTGGGCGCGTCCGTCGACTACGCGCGACGCGCGGTCGCCGACGCTGAGCAGATCCATGACCCGGCGGTGCGGAGCCAGGCGCTGGCACTGTGGGTCCAGGTCAGTTTCATGTATGGCCTGGACACCGACGAGCAGGCCCTACAGACCGCGCTCGCGCTGGAGGATCCCAACAGCACCGGACCGGCCACTCTGCAAGCCAGCGCGGTGGCGGCTGTCAACTGCGCCTGGACCGGCAAACTGGATGAAGCCCGCACCAAACTGGCCGCGGTTGCACAACACTGTCTGAACCGGGGCCACGAAGTCGACGTGGTGTGGGCGGCCGAGTTCGCCACGATGGTCGACCTGTGGCTGGGTCGCTACGCTGACGCCACGCGTACCGCCGACGACGCCGTACAGCGTGCCGAACAGATCGGCGGCCAGATCCCCCTCATCGACGCCCTGACCTGCCAAGCCGCCGTCGCCGCGCACTGCGGCCGCGAGGACGACGCCCGTCGAGCGGCCAGCGCCGCGGTTGCCACCGCCCGCAGCAACGATATCGCCTTCAAGACGGCAGCCCCGCTGGCCAGCCTGGCCTTCCTCGAGGTGTCGCTGCGCAACTACGAGGCCGCCCTGGCCACCCTCGAACCGCTGCTGGCCGCGTTCGACTCGGTACACGGCACCGAGATCATGGTCGGCGGCTACCTGCCCGACGCCGTGGAGGCACTCGTCGCCGTGGGGCGTCTCGACGATGCCGAACCTCTTTTGGCGGCGCTGGAGACCAACGGCGCCCGGCTGGATCGGCCGTGGATGCTAGCGGTCGGTGCCCGCGGGCGCGCCCTGCTGCTGGCCGCCCGCGGCGATCTCGATGCCGCGGCGGCCGCTGCCCAGCAGGCGATGGCTCATCACGATCGGCTGCCGATGCCCTTCGAGCGGGCACGCACCCAACTGCTGATGGGTCAGTTGGAACGCCGTCGCCGCCACCGCAAGGCCGCCACCCAGACGCTCACGGAGGCACTGGATTGCTTCGAGGCGATCGGCGCCCCGCTCTGGGCGGGGCGCGCCCGCGCCGAACTGGCCCCCCTGCAGTTTCCGCCGGCCGAAGCGCTGAGCTTGACCCCGGCCGAACAGCGGGTCGCCGAACGCGCCGCCGCGGGCCTGTCCAACCAGGACATCGCCGTGGAGTTGTTCCTGTCACCGAAGACGGTGGAGATGAACCTCTCACGGGTGTATCGCAAGCTCGGCATCCGTTCACGCGCCCAGCTCTACGCTCGGCTCAACCCGACGAATACCAGGGAAAACCCTGATTCGCTCAGCCCGGCGGATGGCTAGCGTTGGTTCGGTGAGCGCGCACGACGCATCAATCCGGCATTTCCTGGTCGAGTGGTATCAGCCGGCCCTGAGTGCTGCCCCACCCCAGCAGACTGCCGCGGGCCTGGAAGCCAGCGCGGCCACGATCCGCGCCCACGGCGCCACGGTCCACCTACTTGTGGCGGTGGCCGCGCCCACCGACGATGTGCTCTATGGCGTGTTCAGCGCCGACAGCGCCGACATCGTCCTGCGAGCCTGCTGCGACGCCGGTTGTCCGCCAGATCGCCTCACCACCGACGTCCACACCTATCTGAGCAGCTGAGCCACCCGCCACGCTGCGGCTAGGGTGGAACCATGAGTTCGCAGCAATCCGAAATCCCCCGCCCCAAACTCGAACTGACCGATGCGCAGTGGCGGGAGAAACTCACCGCTGACGAGTTCGCCGTGCTGCGCCAGGCCGGCACCGAACCCCCGCACACCGGTGAGTACACCGACACCACCACCGAGGGCGTGTACCAGTGCCGGGGGTGCGGCGCCGAGTTGTTCCGCAGCACCGAGAAGTTCCACTCGCACTGCGGCTGGCCGTCGTTCTTCGACCCGGCGGCATCCGACGCGGTGATCCTGCGCTCGGACGACTCGTTGGGCATGGCCCGCACCGAGGTGTTGTGCGCGCACTGCCACAGCCACTTGGGCCACGTCTTCACCGGCGAGGGCTATCCCACCCCCACCGATCAGCGCTACTGCATCAATTCGATCTCGTTGCGCCTGGTGCCATCGTCCTGAGCGCTGAGACCGACGTTGTGCAGGGCCTCACTCGCATTTCCTCTGCAAAACGCCAGTCTCGACGCAAATCAGTCCACCCGGGTGGCGTGGATCTCCCAGAACGGGGCGTGCACCAGCTGCCCGTCCAGGTACGGCTCGATGGCGTGCAGTCGTTCGGCTATCTGCCGGATGCGCGGGGGTGCGGTCGGGTTCTCTTCGATCATCGCCTCGAATCCCGCGGCGCTGACGTTGACCAGGTAGCTGGTCGGCCCCAAGTAGCTGATCTCCCAGCCGGCGGCCGGCAGCCCACGGCGAAAGTCGTCCTGTGACATCTTCGGCGGCATGAAGAATCCGTTGATGTTGTAGTCGCCCGCCTCGATCATGTACAGCCGCGCGCCCGGCCTGGTGGCGCGGTGCAGGGCCTGCAGGTACATGTGCTGCGCTTCGTCCTCGCCGGCGAAGGTGTTGTAGAAGGCGACGTCGACCACGGTGTCGAAACGGCCCTCCAGGCCGGTCAGTTTCTTGGCGTCGGCCGCCTGGAAATCGACCGTCACACCGGCCCGCTCGGCGTTCTGCCGGGCCCGCTCGATCGCGGTCTCGGAGATGTCGATGCCGGTGGCCGAGAACCCGTGCGAGGCGAAGGAGATCGCGTGATACCCGGGCCCGGTGCCCGGGTCGAGCACCTCACCTGTGATGGCCCCCAGGGCGATCAGCCGCCGCACCGCCGGCTGTGGGCCGCCGATGTCCCACGGGGTAGACGACGGCAGTCCGCAAAAGGTGGTGTCGCTGCGGTAGATCTGCTCGAAATGCTCCGCGTCGTCGCCGGTCACGGCAGTGCGGCCACCAGTTGCTCGACCTCCACTCGTGGTCCGGTGAAAAACGGCGTCTCCTCGCGGGTGTGCCGACGGGCATCGGTGTTGCGCAGGTGGCGCATCAAGTCGACGATCTGGCCCAGATCCGGCCCCTCGAACGCCAGCAGCCACTCGTAGTCGCCGAGTGCGAACGCGAACGTGGTGTTGGGTCGGACCTCGGGGTACTCGCGGGCCTTCTTACCGTGTTCAGCGAGCATCTTGCGCCGCTCGGCATCGGGCAGCAGATACCACTCGTAGGACCGCACGAACGGGTAGACGCAGATGTAAGCCAGCGGTGCTTCACCGGCGATGAACGCCGGGATGCGGCTCTTGTTGAATTCTGCGGGCCGGTGCAGCCCCACGCTGCTCCACACCGGTGCGCAGGACCGGCCCAGGGTGGTGGCGCGCCGGAAGTCCGCGTAGGTGGCCTGCAGGTCCTCGACCCGCTCGGCGTGGGTCCAGATCATGAAGTCGGCGTCGGCCCGCAGCCCCGCGACGTCGTAGAGACCGCGTACCACCACACCTCGGTCTTCCTGCTGCTTGAGGAAGGTCGCGGTCTCGGCGGCGACCTCTTCTCGGGTGTGTCCCTCCTCGAGTGCGCCGGGCCGGACCGCGAACACCGAGAACATCACGTAGCGGACGACGGAATTCAACGCGTCGTAATCAAGGCGTGCCATAGAGATATGGTGCCATGGGTGGCTAAGCCTTGGCGGTGGCACCGATCACCGTCGACACCGCCCGGCCGGCCGCGGCGATACAGGCCGGCACCCCGATACCGCCCAGGAAGTTGCCCGCAACCGCCACCGTCGGCGGCAACCCGGCGGACAGCTCGACAACGAGGTCGGAGTGACCCGGCAGGTATTGCGGCATCACGTCGATCCACCGCTGTATCCGCACGTCGATCGGATCGACCGTGACACCGAAGATTCGGTCGAGATCGTGCACCGCCCAGCCGAGCAGCTCGTCGTCGGAGGCACGGACGGCTATCTGGTCGGTGTCGCCGAATCGGCCGAACGACACCCGCAACAGCTCGGCTTGATCGCTATCTGTCCGCATCCCCCACTTGCGCGACGACAGCGTCACCGCCTTGGCCCGCAACCGCTCGCCGCTGGCCACCAGCACGCCGGAGTTGTCCGGGAATGCCGTGCCGGCCGGCACCGCCAGCGTGACCACCACCGAGGACGCACTGGCGATCCGGCCGGCCGCCGCCGCGGTCCGGGGGGCTATCCCCGGGGTCAACCGGGCCAACGCGGGCGCGGGAACAGCCAGGATCAGCGCGTCGGCGCGCCAGTGGCCGCCCTCGCCGTCGCGCAGCAGCCAGCCGTTCGGGTCGCGGTCGATCTGTGCCACCGCAGCTCGGACCCAACGCAGCCGGCTGCGCCGAACCAGCGCGTCGATCAGCACCGCATAGCCGCCGGCCACCGCCCCGAAGACCGGCGCCCCGCGGGCCGCCGGGAGCGCCCGGCGCACCGCCTCGGTCAAGCTGGTGGCACCGCGATCGAGTTCGCCGGCCAGCACCGGTACCGCCGATCGCAGGCCGATGGTTGCCGCCGAACCCGCATACACCCCGCCGATCAGCGGGTCTACCGAGCGGGCAACCACCTGCTCACCGAACCGATCGGTCACCACGTCGGCCACCGTCGGATCGCTGCCGGGCCGCCAATGCAGCGACCGGTCCGGTTCGTCTTCGATGCGGGCGATCGTCACGTCGTCGACCAACCCGACCATCGACTGCGCCGACGACGGGATGCCGTTGAGGGTGTCCGGTGGCAGCGGGTGCAATTGCCGGCGGCTGTAGACCAGCGGTCGCAGCCCGGTGGGGGCCAGTTGGCGGTCGCTGAGGCCCAGCTCGGCGAGCAAGGCGGGAACCTCCGGCCTGCGCGCCACGAACGCCTCGGCACCCACCTCGACCGGGATTCCGCCGACGGTTTCGGTGCGCAGCGCCCCGCCGAGCCGATCGCCCGGGTCGAACAGCGTGATATCAGCCGCGTCGCCGACCGCCGCGCGCAACCGATAACCGGCGACCAGCCCCGAAATACCGCCGCCGACAACACAGTACGAAGGCCTCACAGCGAGTGCACCAGCGAAACCAGCTCGGTGATGATAGCGGGGTCGGTATCCGGGAGCACCCCGTGCCCGAGGTTGAACACATGCCCGGAAGCCCCGGCGCACACGGCGCGGCGGCCATCCTCGACCACGGCTTGCGCCGACCGCCGCACAACCGGCCACCCCGCCAGCAGCACCGCCGGATCCAGGTTGCCCTGCAGGGCCGTGCCGGGTTCGATCCGGGTGGCGGCGTCGGCCAGCGAGGTCCGCCAGTCCACCCCGACCGCTGCCGCCGGTGCCGGTCGTCCGGCGGGTTGCCCCCCTGATTTCAAGGCGGTCGACATGGCGCCCAGCAACTCGGCGGTTCCGACCCCGAAGTGCGTCATCGGCACACCGCAGTCGGTCAGCGCCGCGAACAGCCGTGAACTGTGTGGTAACACATAAGTGCGGTAGTCATCCAGCGACAGCGTCCCGGCCCACGAGTCGAACACCTGCAGCGCATCCACCCCGGCGTCGAGTTGCAGGCGCAGGAACGCGACGGTCAGATCGGTGAGCTTCGTCATCAGCGCATGCCAACTCGCGGGATCGCCGAGCATCATCGCCTTGGTACGGGCATGGGTGCGGCTCGGCCCGCCCTCGACCAGATAGGACGCCAACGTGAACGGAGCACCGGCGAAACCGATCAGCGGCACCTGACCGAGTGCGTCCACCAGCAGGGACACCGCCGACGCGACGGGCTGAACTTGTTGCAGATCAAGCGGTTTCAGTACCGCGATATCGGCTGCAGTGCGCACCGGGGAGTCGATCACCGGTCCGACGTCCGGGACGATATCCAGGTCGACACCGGCACCGCGCAGCGGCACCACGATGTCGGAAAACAGGATTGCGGCGTCGACGTCGTGGCGGTGTATCGGCTGCAGGGTGATTTCGCAGACCAGCTCGGCGTCGAAACAGGCCGCCAGCATGCTGTGCTGTTCCCGCAATGCTCGGTATTCGGGCAACGATCGGCCGGCCTGCCGCATGAACCACACCGGAATCCGCTGCGGCTTGCGGCCGGCCATAGCAGCCAGGTAGGGCGAATCGGGCAGGTCACGGCGGGTACTCATCGCGCTCAATGCTGCCACGAGCTGTCCGGGGGCAGATGCACGGGCGCTACCCGTGCGCACCCGATTCGGCGCGCCTGTCCGCGCCGGTCGGCGGGGAAGGCTAGCGTGAAATGCAGGAACCCGCGCCAGTGACGATACAGGGCGGACCGATGAGGTGGGGGGCAGCCACCCGTGGCCTGCACGGACGGTATGCGGCCAATAAGCAATGAGGAGGAGCGGCGCTCGTGACCTCAACCGAGCCGACCCCATTCCGCGAGGCGGTAGCGACGATGCATGCCGCGGTTGTGCGGTCGGAGATCGAGTTGGCCCCCATCCCGCCACCGCAGCGTCTCGCGCCGTACAGCTACGCGCTGGGCGCCGAGGTCAAGCCCCCCGAGCCGGAGATGTCCGCGGAGCGCCCGGAAGATCTGGATAACGAGGCGTTCGGCCGGCTGATCCTGCTGTACGACCCGGACGGTATCGACGCCTGGGATGGCACCATGCGTCTGGTGACCTACATCCAGGCCGACCTCGATCCGCAGGAGGCGCTCGACCCGCTGCTGCCCGAAGTTGCGTGGAGTTGGCTGGTCGAAGCGCTGGAGTCACGCACCGAGCATGTGACCGCACTGGGCGGCACCGTCACCGCGACCACGTCGGTGCGCTACGGCGATATTTCGGGGCCGCCGCGCGGTCACCAACTGGAAATGCGGGCGTCCTGGACCGCAACCACCCCGGAACTCGACACGCACGTCCAGGCGTTCTGCGAAGTGTTGGAACATGCCGCAGGACTGCCGCCGGTTGGTGTCACCAACCTCGGCTCGCGCACCCGCGCCTGACATGTCTGAGCCGACCGCCGAGGCACCCGAACCGATCGCCCTGTCACGACCGGTCGATGGCGTACCCGAGGTGTCGGTGACCGCCGCTGAGATCAACTCGGCGGCAGAGCTTCTGGCGCGCGGCCGCGGGCCCTTCGCGGTGGACGCCGAGCGGGCGTCGGGTTTCCGCTACTCCAGCCGCGCCTACCTGATCCAGATCCGCCGCACCGGAGCGGGCACGGTACTCATCGACCCGGTCGGTGAGGGCCGCGACCCGGTGACGGTGCTGCGTCCGGTCGCCGAGGTGCTGGCGACGGACGAGTGGATCCTGCACGCCGCCGACCAGGATCTGCCGTGCCTGGCCGAGGTCGGCATGCGACCGCCCGCGCTCTACGACACCGAACTAGCGGGGCGCCTGGCCGGGTTTGACCGAGTCAATCTGGCCACGATGGTGCAACGGCTGCTGGGGTTGGGATTGGCCAAGGGGCACGGTGCGGCAGACTGGTCGAAGCGTCCGCTGCCGCCGGCATGGCTCAACTATGCGGCACTCGATGTCGAGGTGCTTATCGAGCTACGTCAAGCCATTGCGAAGGTGCTCGACGATCAAGGCAAAAGCGACTGGGCTGCACAGGAATTCGATTACCTCCGGGTCATGAGCGCCGGAGATGAGGTCGCACCCACCCGGCGGGACCGATGGCGCCGCACATCGGGCATTCACAAGGTACGCGACCGGCGCGGTCTGGCGGCGGTCCGCGAGCTGTGGCTGGTGCGCGACCAGATCGCGCAGCGCCGTGACATCGCGCCCGGTCGCATCCTGCCGGATTCGGCGATCGTCGCCGCCGCTGTCGCTAATCCCGGCACTGCCGAAGAGCTGATCAAGCTGCCGGTATTCGGCGGACCCAAGCAGCGTCGCAGGGCGGGAACCTGGCTGGCGGCGCTGGCCACGGCTCGCGACAACCCGGATCTTCCCGAGAGCGTGGAACCCGCTAACGGTCCGCCGCCGACGGTGCGGTGGACCAAACGGAGGCCGGAGGCCGCCGCACGGTTGGAAGCCGCCCGAACCGCGCTAAGCGAGCTGTCCCACCACATTTCGGTACCCGTCGAGAATCTGGTAGCCCCGGACCTGGTCCGGCGGCTGTGCTGGGACTGGGATCCGGGGACCGCGGACGACACCGCGGCGGCCATCGGCGAGTTTCTGCATGTCGGCGGCGCGCGGGCATGGCAGCGGGACCTGGTGGTGCCCGTGCTGGCTCCGGCCCTCGGGCGAACGTGGGCAAAAACGTAACCGACCACAGCGCGCCGAACGAGCCGTCGAGCTGATCTGGCTGCTCGCTGACCTCCGCCGAGCAACCGCAACTGCTCATCGCAGCGACCCAACCGGTGATCCGACGGGCGACGTCCTGCTCGGTCAGGCCCGCTTCGGCGAGCACTACCGCCCGTGTTCCGTGGGCGTAGAAGCGCTGTGGCAGGCCCACATCACGGCAGCGAACGTCGATCTCCGCGGCCCGCAGCGCCGCCGACACCGCCGACCCCACTCCCCCGCTGGTGCCGTTGTCTTCCAGCGTGACGACGAGTTTGTGGGCACGGGCCAGGGTCCCAGATGCCCCCGGGCGCGGCGACCTTGTGGATCGAGAACTTCGCGGGTCTCCCCAGCGAGATCAGCTAGCTGCGCAGATCAGCGGGCTCGCGGATCCGTTCAAGCACCCGTCATTCTACGCATTGGGCGGTAGCGAACGTATGGTCTCGGTATGCACGCCGAGGAGATCGTCGAGGCTTTCCCGGTGGTGGCCGTCGACTCCGATGCGCTGGCCGCCGCCCGGCTACTTGCCGAACATCGGCTGCCCGGCATCGTGGTCACCGACTCGTCCGGTAGGCCCTACGCGGTGCTACCTGCCTCGCAGGTCGTCCGGTTCATCGTGCCGGGGTATGTGCAGGATGATCCCTCGCTGGCCGGTGTGCTCAACGAGACCATGGCCGATCGGGCGGCGGAGAAGCTGGGCGGCAAGACCGTTCGCGACGTGCTGCCCGAACACCTGCGCAACGTGCCCGCTGCTGACGCCGACGACACCATCATCGAGGTCGCCGCCACCATGGCGCGGCTGCGCAGCCCGCTGATCGCGGTCGTCAAAGACGGGGAACTGCGCGGGGTGATCACCGCGTCGCGGCTGTTGGCCGCCGCGCTCCAGCACTGACCCGCGCTGCTGATAGCGTGGTCCCCCGGTGTGCCGGGAAGCCTGGTCGGCGGGAAATTTTCGCTACCCCGGAAGTGAGCGCACCATGGGTGAACGCCGGTGATCGTCATCGCGATCGCGGTGTTCGTGGTCGCCTACGCGTTCATCGCGGCCGACCGCATCAATAAGACCCTGGTGGCGCTGGCCGGTGCCGGGATCATCGCCTGTCTGCCGGTGATCAGCTCCGATGACATCTTCTATTCCCGCGAAACCGGAATCGATTGGGATGTCATCTTTTTGCTGCTCGGCATGATGATCATCGTCAGCGTGCTGCGGC
>CAZPZQ010000075.1:0-12143 GCA_964590745.1 uncultured Mycobacterium sp.
GCGGGGTGCGGCCCCAGTCCCCGTCGCCGTAGGTGGTGGACACGCACATCGCCACGGCGGGCAGCGTTTTTTCGGCGGCATAGCGCAGCACCAAGTCCTCGGCCTGCACCCGCGATTGCACGTACGGGGTGAGCCGACGAAGTTCGGCTGGGCGGATCCGGTCGGCTTCGGTGGCCACCCGGCCGCGCCGGCGGCCCACGGTGACGTAGCTGCTGGTGAACACGAACCGCCGCAGGTTGGCGGCGATCGGCGCCGCAGCCGACGGGTCGGTGACCACGTCGAGAACATTGCGCAGCCCGTCGACATTGGTGCGAAACAGCGGTGCCGGGTCGCGCAGCCAGGCCCGGGTGTCGACAACACAGTAGTAAACGTCGTCGCAGCCGGTCATCGCCTGGCGCAGGGTGGCGGTGTCGAAGACGTCGCCGTGAAACCGGGTGATCGCCAGGTCGTCGATGCTGCGGGTGTCGGCGTTCGGCCGCACCATCACCCGGACTTCGGCGCCGTGCCCGCCGCCGGCGACCAGTTGACGGGCGACATGCGAGCCCAAAAAGCCGTTGGCGCCGATCACCAGTTTGGCCGGCCGAGTCACGGTGCTGCTCGCCGAAGGTGCTCGTGCTGGCGCATCCAGCGGGCGGCGTCGTCGTCCAGGGTGCCTAGTTGCTGAGCCGTTCGGCACCATCTGAGCGCCGCGGCCGCGAACCGCAGCGGGTTGTAGATGTCTTCCTGACGACGCCACAGCCCCGCCCCGGCGTAGCTGATGATCGAGATGTTGGTTGCGCTGATGACGGTGCCGTCGCCGGGGTCGACCATCGGGTTGTCCAGTTCGCAGATGATCCGCCCGGTGGTCTCGTCGATCACCGACCACAGCGACGGGAACGCGGTCATGTGGCTGCCCGGAAAGCTGGACATGGTGGCGCGGATCCAGGTTCGGACTTCGTCGCGGCCGCGCATGGTGCCGGCGGCGTGCTCGACGTACTCGACGTCGGGTGTGTAGTGCTGCACCCAGCCGTCCCAGTCTTTGGTTTCGGCGGCTCGGCCGACGGTGTGCTCGAACGTCTGGAATGCCGCGGCCAGTTCGTCCCGGCTGAACTGCGGGGTCGTCACGTCAAGAACTAGACCACATCGTGGGCCAGCGTCTGCTCGCCGGGGCTGCGCCGGTGGCTGGCGGTGGATACCGGCGGTGGATAATGGACGGCATGACGAACTACCGCACAGCGATCCTGGCCGGCGGCTGCTTCTGGGGGATGCAGGATCTGTTCCGCAAACAACCCGG
This sequence comes from uncultured Mycobacterium sp., assembly GCA_964590745.1. GTDB lineage: Bacteria > Actinomycetota > Actinomycetes > Mycobacteriales > Mycobacteriaceae > Mycobacterium. The sequence continues at coordinate 1,274 of CAZPZQ010000075.1, forward strand.
CGTGGTGGCCACCCGGGTCGGCTACACCGGCGGCGACGTGCCCAACGCGACCTATCGCAACCACGCCGGCCACGCCGAGGCCATCGAGATCACCTACGACCCGGCGCGCACCGACTACCGCACATTGCTGGAGTTCTTCTTCAGAATGCACGACCCGACCACCAAGAACCGGCAGGGCTATGACATCGGCACCAGCTACCGCTCCGCGATCTTCTACGGTGACGACGAGCAGCAGCGAATCGCCGAGGACACCATCGCCGATGTCGATGCCTCCGGGCTGTGGCCGGGCAAGGTGGTCACCGAGGTCAGCCCGGCCGGCGACTTCTGGGAAGCCGAACCCGAGCACCAGGACTACCTGGAGCATTTTCCGGGCGGTTACACCTGCCACTTCGTCCGGCCGGACTGGAAACTGCCCAGCCGCGCCGGCGTCGACGGCTAACTGCCGTGTGCCCGCAGTTGGTAGCGCCCCCGGGTGGTGGCCACGGTCTGTCCGTCGGCATCGGTCACCACGGCGTCCAGGGTGAAGTCGGCCTTCCCGCGTTCGGCGGCTTCGGCTTCGACCCGGGCGATCGTTTCGTCGTCCAGGCGCGCCTCGGCGCGCAGTTGTGACCGCGCCATCCCGACAAATGCGATGTCGAGGTTCTTCACCAGCGGGAAGTACCTGGCGCTGTCGAAGGTGCTCACCGCGATCACCCCGCCGAGGATTTCCGCCACGGTGAACTCCACCCCGGCATAGACCACGCCGAAGTGGTTGCCGTTGCCATCGGCCGGCACGGTGGCGACGGCATACCCGCGACCGGCGTCCACCACCCGGACGCCCATCGCATGCGCGGTCGGGATGGTGTGCTGCATCGCGCCGTTGATCATGTCGACCAGTTGGCCGGCTGGGCTACCCATAGCCGAGAAGCTTAGCCGCGTGGACGCACCGTGATCCGTCCGCCGTCCTTCGGCGTGAAGGCCACCCCGCGGGCGTGCCATTTCTCCCCCGGCGCCGGGTTCGGCTCGATGGTGAAGTTACGCAGCACGGTGCGCAACACCAGATCCATCTCCAGGTTGGCGAACGACGAGCCGGGGCAACGCCGGCTTCCACCGCCGTACGGAATCCAGGCGAAGGTGGACGGATTGCCGGTGAGGTAGCGCTGCGGGTCGAACCGGTCCGGGTCGTCGAAGGCTTCCGGATTGCGGTGGATCTCGGCGATCGCGACGAGGACGGTATAGCCGCGCGGGATCACCCATTCGCCGACTTCGATCGCCGGCGCGTACACGTGTCGGGCGGCGAAGTCGATGACGGTGCGGGTGCGTTGCACCTCCCGGATGGCGGCACGGCGCAGTGCGCTTTCCTCGGTATCCGCCTCGGCCGTCAGGTCTGCCAGCAACTCGGGGTATCGGCTCAACCGTTCGAAGACCCAGGCCAGGGTGGACGCCGTGGTTTCGTGGCCGGCCGCCAGCAAGGTGAGCAACTCGTCGGCGATCTCCCGGCGCGACATCACTGTGCCGTCCTCGTAGCTGCTGTGCAGCATCACGCTGAGCACGTCGGTCCGCTGGTCCAGGTTCGGGTCTTCGCGGGCCGCCGCGATCAGCCGGTCCAGCACGTCCTCATATTGGCGTCGCCACCGAGCCAGTCGGCCCCACGGGGTGAACCGGCCGTAGGTTCGGCTCGGCATCGGCAACGCCGCCAGCCGCGAACCCAGGGTCACCCACGGCGGGGCGATCTGCCGCAGTTCGTCGAGGTCGCTGCCCGCCGCGCCGAAAATGGCCCGCAGGATCACACTGAGGGTGATCCGGTTCATCGGCCGCAGCGTGGCAAACGGCACACCGGCCGGCCAGGAGGCCGTTTCGCGCAGCGTTTCGTCGACCACCACGTCCTGGTAGGCGCGGATCCGCTTGCCGTGGAAGAGTGGGCTGAGCAGGTTGCGCCGCCGCCGATGTTCGGCGCCGTCGAGCGCGAACACCGATCCCGGGCCGAGCACCCGGCTCAGGTTGGGTTGAACGTTGCCGAGGTCGTCCGGATTGGTCAAAAACACCTGCTTGGCCAGTTCCGGGTGGGCAACCACGACGGTCCGCCCGAAGATCGGCGAGTTCATCGTGAACGCGTCACCGTATCGCCGGGTCGACCACTGCATCATGTGCCGTCGAGACGCGGTGATCAGCATGCCCTGCACCGCTTTCGGGATGCGCGGTCCGGGCGGCAGGTTGACTGCGAGCTGCTGCGATGCGGTTTGGCTGGTAACGGTGGCTGGACTGGTCATGCGATACCTTCCCCCGGTATGCCCTTCGGTAACTATATCCAGCACGTTACCTGCGACGCTGAACTACCTTGGAGGCGAGCACACCGACCAGGCGGAGGCAGCGATGCGGCTATCGACTCGAAACCAACTCACCGGGACCATCACCGAAGTCGACGTCGGTAACGTCATGGCGGTCGTCAAAGTGCGGCTGGACGGTAGCAGCCAGGAGATCACCGCATCGGTTACCAAGGAGGCCGCGCAGGATCTCGGCCTCAAAGTCGGCCAGCCCGCAACGGTTTTCATCAAGTCGACCGAAGTGACCGTCGGCGTCGATTAGCTGATCACGCTGCGGTGCCCGGCAAAGCCAGTTTGACGATTTTGCGCACCACGGTGGCGAACTGCTTGTGCAGCGGACCGGTGTTGTACGGGACACCGTAGCGGCGGCAGATGTCGCGCACCCGGGGTGCGATCTCGGCGTAGCGGCGGGCCGGCAGGTCCGGGAACAGGTGGTGTTCGATCTGAAATGACAGCTTGCCGGACAGCAGGTGAAACAACTTGCCGCCGGTCAGGTTCGCCGAGCCGAGAATTTGCCGCTAATACCAGCGGCCGCGGGACTCCGCCTGCGTCTCCTCGATGGAGAACTCTCGAGTGCCGTCGGGAAAGTGGCCGAGAAGATGGCCGAGAAGATGATGGTGTAGGCCCACACATTGCGGATCAGGTTGGCCGAGGCGTTGCCGGCGAACACGAACGGCGCGAACGGTCCAGCCAGCAGTGGGAACGCGACGTAATCCTTCAGCGTCAGGCGGCGGGTGTTGCGCCACGTCGCCGGCAGCATGTCGCGTTTGCCGGCTATTCCGATCTCACCGGCGCGGATACGCTCGGCCTCGCACTCGTCCAGCGCCACCCCGTATTGGAACAGCACCATCAGCAGAAACGCGTAGATCGTTGTTGCCCAGAAAGTACGGCTGCCAGGGCTGGTTCTCGCTCATCCGCAGGATGCCGTAGCCGATGTCGCGGTCCATGCCGACCACGTTGGTGTAGGTGTGGTGCATGTAGTTGTGCGAGTGCCGCCATTGGTCGGTCGGGCAGGCGGTGTCCCACTCGAAGGTGGGTCTGTGCACGGCCGGATCGTTCATCCGATACGAGGTCGTCCAGTACCCGTTGCCGGATGGCGTCGAGTTCCCGGCCGAAGTCGTCGACCCAGTTGGGTGCGTGTGCGGGGTGCTGCGCCGGATCGCGACGAGCTTCGCCCGGGCTTCGGACGACGTCCAGGTGGGCGACACCAGTTCGGTGTATCGGTTGATACCGTACGGCTCGATCAGCTTGAGTGAACAGATGTATACAGTGATTAGGATACCCCAGCATCGCCAAGGATAAACGTCCGGTTATGCTAGGGTTCACATCGGTGAACAGTCGTACTCTTAAGTCACGTGCAGGGCGTACGGGGCGGGCCGGCACTGAACGGGTCTCCCGCGAAGAGCGCAAGGAGGCCACCCGCCGCGCGATCATCGCCGCCGCGCTCAAACTGCTCGACGAGCGCAGCTTCAGCGCCTTGAGCCTGCGTGAAGTCACCCGAGCGGCCGACATTGTCCCGGCCGCTTTTTACCGGCACTTCGAGTCGATGGACGCGCTCGGCCTGGTGCTCATCGACGAGTCGTTTCGAGCCCTGCGTGACATGCTGCGCACAGCCCGGACCGGCGGTCTGGATCCCAGTCGGGTGATCGAATCGTCGGTGGACATCCTGGTGGACAGCGTCGCCGCCCGACGCGACCACTGGCGGTTCATCAACCGGGAGCGCTCCAGCGGCATGACGGTGCTGCGCTACGCGATTCGCGCCGAGATTCGGCTGATTACCGCAGAGTTGGCCACCGACCTGGCCCGCTTCCCCGGGCTGAACGGGTGGAGTACCGAAGACCTCAACATCCTGGCCGGCCTGTTCGTCAACTCGATGCTCATCATCGCCGAGGCCATCGACGAGGCGCAGGACGCGGCGGCGCTCGCCGAAATCAAACGCGTTGCGATCAAGCAACTTCGGATGATCGCGGTGGTGAGCGCCGGTTGGCGTAGCGGCTCGTGACCGAAACGGGTCAGCCGATGTCGCCGCCGAGTTGGTCAGCGAGCGACCGCAGCCAGGTCAACTGGTCACAGTAGTGCCCGGCGGAGCGGGCTGACACCACGCAGCCGATCGGCGGTGCCGGCCGGGTCGCTGGCGGGGTCGAGCGGCCGCCCGGTCGCCAGCACCACCTCGAAGCCGGCCGGGCGGCGGCAGCTCGCACAGCAGCCGGGCGGCATCCAGCCGTCGGCCAACTCCACCGCGCGGCGCAGCGAACGGAGGGTGTGCCCGCCCACCCGGATCGGCACCCGAGGCTGCACCGCACCCGGTTCCGCCACGATCGATCGGTACCGGTAGTACCTGCCGTCATACGCCGGCCGGGTGGTGGACAGCGACGCCCGCAGCCTCCGCAGCGCATCGTCGACCCGGTCACCGCGGTCCGCCCAGGACGCGCCGAGCAGGTCGAACTCGCAGGCCAGCGAGCCGACGCCCACGCCGGGGGTCAGTCGGCCGCCGCTGGCCCGGTCCAGCGTGCCGTACCGCTTGGCGATCTCCAGCCGGTGGTGGTACCCCAGCACCAGCACCGATGTGGCCAACCGGATCCGCGTTGTTCGAGCGGCCAGAAAACTCAACGTCGCCAACGGATCCCAATAGGTAGATCCGCGGCCCGCCCCGTCATCGACCGGTACCGCGACATGCTCGGCACAGGTCAAGTGGTCGAATCCCAGCGTCTCGGCGGCATCGGCGATCCGGGCCATGTCGGCAATGTCGCCGTGCTGCTCCCACTCGGATGCCGCCCCGGGCATCGGTAGCACTACGGCGTCGCCAGTCCGAGCCGCATGGTCAGTCGACGTCCAGCAGCCGCTGCATCGCCCGGTGCGCGCCCAGCACCGCCCGGGCTCGATCCGGGTCGTTGCGTCGCTGCGCGTCTTCGGCGTTACCGCCGGCCACGAACACCGGTCCGCGCGGAAGGTGTTGCAGGCCTTCGCGAGCCACCTCGGCGGGGTCGGCGACTCGAAGGCCGGGGGCGTCGAAGTTGAGGCCGACGCGTTCCATCGCCGGTGTCCGGGTGACTCCGAGCACGAGTTGGAGAACATGCACGTTGTGGTCGCGCAACTCCAGCCAGAGGCTCTCGGCGAAGATCCGGCCGAACGCCTTCGCCGCTCCGTACACACTGTGGCGCACCGAGCCCACGTAGCCGGCCATGGAGCCGACGAGCAGGATGCCGCCGCGCCGCCGCTGCCGCATCGGCCGGCCGAAATGGTGCACCATGGCCAGTTGCGCAGTGATGTTCAGGTCGATCACGCGGTGAAAGTCGGCCAGGTCACCATCGAGGAACTCTTCGCTGCAGGTGTTGGCGCCGGCGTTATAGATCAACAAGCCGACCGCCAGATCGGCGGTAGCTTCGGTGATCCGGCTGATCGCGGCCGGATCGGTCAGGTCGACGGCCAGCGTGCGGACCTGCGCCCCGGCCTCGCGGCAGACCTGCGCGGTTGCCGCCAGCGGCTCCGGCCGGCGGGCCAGGAGCACCAGATTCACTCCGGCCGCGGCCAGCAGGGCCGCGAATTCGGCGCCTACCCCTTCGGAGCCGCCGGCGATCACCGCCCACGGACCGTATTCGGCCAGATCCGCCGAATCCATCACGGCTACCTCGGCGTGCGCCACATCTGCCACAGTGTCGGTCCGCCGCCGGGCAGCGCGAGCTCACCGATCACGTTGAACCCGAACCGCTGGTAGTACGGCACGTTGTCGAACTTACTGGACTCCAGGTAGGCCGGGCAGTGTTCGGCGTCGCAGCGGTCCAGTCGTGAGCGCATCACGGCTTGCCCGAATCCGCGGCCCCGCACCGCGGTGTCGCTGCCGATCACCGCAAGGTACCAGTGCGGTTCCTCCGGGTGAGCACCGTCCAGTTGCGCAGAGATCGCACGGCCCCGCACCGCCGAGCGCAAGCCGAATGCCGGGATGAGTGCCGGCAGCATGGCCAGCTGGGTGCGCCACGGCTGCTTCCAGCGGTCTGGCGGATCCCACAGCGCCGCCGCGCCGATCACCGGCCCGTCGCACGCCACCTCGACGCCGCCTGCGGCGAAGTGATGGTGGCGGGTGGAGGTGGCGAAGTAGGTGACCAATCGTTTGGTCCGCGATCGGTCGTCGGGCAACATCCACATCGAAACCGGGTCGTCGTAGAACGCTCGGCCCAGCAGTTGTGCCAGCGGGCCGATATCCGACTTCTGCGCGGGGCGCACGTCGATGACCATCTCGCTAATTTAATGCCGTAGCAGCACTGCTGCGGGATCAGCACACCTGTCTGCCGCTGCGGACCGGCGCCGACGCCGTCAGGCGAGCTTGCTCAGCACCTTCTCGGCGAGCCAACGCTGGGTGCTACAGTGCGGCAGCGGAAGTCGCTGAAGATTGGCCAGCACAATGCGCGATAGCAACGCCGGGTCCTGCAGCGAACTGGGCGGGTCGATGAGGTTTCTGACCCGAAGGAGGCGCTCAACCACGGTGGTATCGCTGGCCGCCGCAAATAACGCCGCCTGAGCGGTCCAGCTGTCGAACTGTTGCCGCAGCGTGGTCGACGGACCAGGGTAGGCGGGCTCATCGTTGGCCTGATTCATCGCCCACACCGGCCGGATGGTCCGGGCGGCGGTGCTGAAGAACCGGTGCGGAAGGTCGCAGGTTCCGGCCTGCAGGCAGTCGCGCAGTGCGAGCGCTTGCACGGCGGCCATCGTCATCCCTTGGCCGTAAAGAGGATTGAAGTTGCAGAGCGCATCCCCGATCACCACCAGGCCGGCCGGGAAGCGCGGCATTCGGTCGTAGCGCCACCACCGGCCCGCGGTGTTACGGTAGACCGAGATCCGCGCAACCGGCGTGCCATCCCGCAGCCCGGCCATGATCGCGGGCGGAAAAACCTGCTCGGCGACCGTCATCATCTCGGTGAAATCGGCGGGCGGGTGACCGCAGTGGCTTGCCCGGGCGATGGCCAACATCCAGGTGTTGTCTTCGTAGGCCACCAGCAGACCGCCGGGTTGCTCACGGCCCTGGTTGATGAACACCAGTCGTTCGGTCAGCCGCCCTTCCGGGATGCGCAGCAGTTGGCTGGAGTAAGCCCACGCCGTCGCGGTGATTTTTTCCGGCGGTGCGCCAAAATCGTTATTCGCCAGGAACGTTGGGGTGCGAGTTGCGCGTCCCATCGCGTCGACAACCAAATCCGCGTGCAGAACCGTTGGATTACCGGTGTCGCGGTTGCTGATCCGTACCCCGGTGACCGCATTGCCCGCGACAACCGGTTCAACCAGTTCGTGCCCGTCGCGGATCGTCACGTTCGACAGTGCGGTGACGCGCCGGCGAACGTGGAACTCCATGAAGGGGCGGCTGCCCTGGCACAGCGCCAGTGCGCCCGGGTCGGCCGGCCGGCCGGTGTGTTTCAACTCGTAGTCGCCGATTCGTGCGTAGATCCGGGACAGCGGATTGTCGTCGACGACGACAGCACCCGCGGCGGCCAGTTCGTCGCGCAGTCCCGGGAACAGTTCAGCGATCACCTGCGGACCGCGGCTGAGAAACTGGTGCAGGTGCCGGCCCTGCGGCACCCCCTTGCGGTGCGCCGGATGATCAGGAAGCCGATCTCGCTCCACCACCGTGACCGAGTCGTAAAAGTCCGACAACACCCGGGCCGCCAGCAGGCCGGCGATTCCGGCGCCCAGAACCACGGCGTGCGAACCGAACTCAGCCATCACAGCCCTTCCGTCATCACCGCGGACGCTGTCGTAACGGTACCTGCCACAGTTAGCTGCATACAGTTTCTGAGAAAAATAAGACTGTAGTCCGGTGTTGGGCGTCCGCGGCGAACCACTCGAAACGCCTGCGGTGCCGACCTAGTCTTGAACCGAATCACCCGGCAGAGGAGGCACCCTTGAGTGACCACGAAGTGAAGATGATCGTCCTGTCGACCGACGACGTGGATGAGTCGATCCGGTTTTACAGCGAGACCCTGGGGATGCCCCTGAAGTTCCGCGACGGAGCGCATTTCGCCGCCCTGGACGGCGGGTCGGTCACCATCGCCTTGGCGACCGCGGTGGATCATCCCATCCACGGCCAGGTCGTCGTGGGAATCAAGACCACCGACGTGGACGGTGCCGCCAAAGCGGTCGAGGCCAGCGGCGGCGGAGTGGTGAAGGGCCCCTATGACGACGCCCACGAACGTCGCGCCGTGGTCTACGACAACAAGGGCAACGGCCTGGTCTTCTACCGGCCGCTGGCCCGCTGAACATCACCGTACCCATTGCCGCTCAACGGCTCTGATCAACGCCGCCAGCGTTGTGTTGACCAACGCGGGCACACCGGCACGATCCGCCTGCCGTACCACCGCACCGTTGATCACATCGATCTCGCTGACCCGGTGCGCCTCGTGGTCAAGCAAGGCGGATGGTTTGGCGTTGGGCAATTGCGCACCGAAGGCGAGCACGTGTGCGACCGGGTCGGCGACGGCGACCGTAATACCGCACGCTCGGGCCACCGTCCACGCTTCGGTGGCGGCGGCGCGGCTGACCGGCCCGACGTCCGGGTCGTCCATCACCTGGCCCACGGTCATGCCGGTCAGTGCACACAGTGCGCTGTAGGCGACGTTGCAGATCAACTTCTCCCACTGCATGGCAACGATGTCGGTCACCGCCTCGGTGTCGAAACCGGCGGCGGCGAAAAGCCGGGCGATTGCTTCGACTTCGACGTACGGCAACGATGAGTAGGCACCGAACCGCATGGCGCGCATCGCGTTGTAGTGCACGTGCCCCGGCGCCGGGCGTGCCGCGCCGAACCCACTGGCGATACCGACCGCGACTCGCTGCTCACCGACGATGTCGGCAACGGTCTGCGCCGATCCCAGGCCATTCTGGATGGTCAGCACCGGCGTCTCGTCGCCCAGCATCGGCAGGACCTGTCGTGCGCCGCCGGTCACGTCGGCAGCCTTGACCGCGAGCACCACCAGATCCATCGGCTCGGCCGGGGCGGTGGTCGCGGCCCGCAGCGAAACCACCCGATCATCATCGGGTCCGGTGAGCCGCAGCCCGTCCCGGTTGATCCGGTCCACGTGATCTGCTGAACGGTCGATGGCCAGCACCGTGTTGCCCGCCGCCGCGAGCTTAGCTGCGTAAATGGAACCCATGGCCCCGCAGCCGACGACCGCGATCTTCACCGGCTCATCTCAGCAGGTCGGCGATCAACTCGGCCAACTCACCCTTTTGTTCCAGCCCGAAACCGGGTGCGTCGGTGGGCGCGACGGTGCCGTCGGACAACCCGCACTCGGCCGGGTAGCCGCCGAACGGTGCGAACACCCCGGGATAGGACTCGCATCCGCCCAGGCCCATACCGGCCACGATATGCAGGTTGATCAGGTGCCCGCCGTGCGGGGAGGTGTGCCGTCGGTCGAAACCGTGCGCTTCCAGCACCGCCAGCATCCGTGCGTACTCGGTCAGCCCGTAGCTGAGCCCGGCGTCCATTTGAAAGATGTCGAGGCCGCAGCGCATGCCGCCGTACCGAACCAGGTTGGTCACCTCAGGCACCGAGAACAAGTTCTCACCGGTGGCGACGGCACCGTCGTAGCATTCGATCACCGCCTGATTGAGTTCGAAGTCCAGCGGATCGCCGGGCTCTTCGTACCAGCGCAGCTGGTAAGGAGCCAGCGCCTTCGCCCAGTCGATGGCGGCGCTGCGGTCGAACCGGCCGTTGGCATCGACGGCGACCCGGCCCCCGCTACCGACCACGTCCATCACCGCCTCGAGGCGGGCCAGGTCGTCGCGCAGCGGCGCCCCGCCGATCTTCATCTTGACCGCGTGGTAGCCCTGGTCGCGGTAGCCGCGCATCTCCGCACGCAGCCGCGCGATCCCCGCGTCGGGGTCGCCGGGATAGTAGTAGCCGCCGGCGGCATATGCCGGCACCCGTGCGCTGGGAGCGACTCGCCGGAAGCGGCGTGCGATGGTGACGCAGGCCGGTTCCTCATCGAGTTTGGCATTGAGGTCCCAGCAGGCCAGTTCCAGGGCTGCCGCCGCCGACGCCCGGTCGCCGTGCCCGCCGGGCTTTTCGTCGCTCATCGCGGTTGTCAGCACCCTGGCCGGATCAATGCGACCGGCATCGTCCAACAGAGTGTCGGGCGACGCCGCAAGCACTCGCGGGATCATCCGGTCGCGCAGTATGCCGCCCTGGGCGAACCGGCCGATCGAATTGAAGGCGATGCCGGTCACCGGTTTTCCGTTGCGAATGACATCGGAGACCACCGCGACCAGTGACACGGTGTGCCGAGAGAAATCGACCACCGCATTGGCGATTGCACCATGCAGCCGGATCGGTTGCTCGACGATCCGGGTGACCCGCACGACTGCAGCGTAATTGGACGGATCGGCTATGCCAGCACTGTTGTTGCTGAGCCGCCGTCCGGCTGAACCGGGGACGTGCGGCCCGCCGCTGATCTGCGTGGTGGATGATGTCCTGATGACGCTGGCCGTCCGAGAGATGAGGCGGGATGAGATCGATCTGGTGATACCGATCAGCGACGTCATCCGCATGGCCAGCCACGCGAACCACTACCTGCGGGTCTTCA
>CAZPZQ010000076.1:0-12059 GCA_964590745.1 uncultured Mycobacterium sp.
CCTACCGGGACGGGACTTCCACCCGCTAGTCCAGTCCAACTTGCAGGACGCAACATGAAAATAACTGTAACCCGAGTTCACACTATCTTGTCAACTCCGGTGCCGCGTGTTTCACAACCGAGCAGGGCGGGTCCTGGGTTGATCGGCGAGCTGTTGTGGGCCCACCGCTTCAGGGATGAGTGTGCGCTCACGGCTTTGACTGTGCATCACGGGCGACGACACGCCGACGGCCGTCGCCGTCAGCGCACAGTGAAACCGATCATGTCGCGCCTGCGCCGCTACACCCCAGGACCGTGTGCACCGACCCGCGCAACTTAACTGTCCACGAGCTTCCAGCTCTCCAGCCCGTCGTAGAGCGGAAACTCCCGGGTCAAACGGGTTACCCGGTCCCGCAGGCCGGAGATGTCGGTATCGCTGCCCTGCGCAACCGCGGTGGCGATGATGTCGGCGACTTCGCTGAACTCGGCGTCGCCGAATCCGCGGGTGGCCAGCGCCGGTGTCCCGATCCGCAACCCGGACGTGATCATGGGTGGTCGCGGGTCGTTGGGTACCGCGTTGCGGTTGACCGTGATGCCGACGTCATGGAGCAGGTCTTCAGCCATTTTGCCGTCCAGCGGGGAGTCGCGCAGGTCGACCAGCACCAGGTGAACGTCGGTGCCGCCGCTGACCACCGACACACCGGCCTTGGCCACGTCGGCCTGCAGCAGGCGGTCCGCGATGATCCGGGCGCCGGACACGACACGCTGCTGACGTTCGGCGAATTCTTCGGTGCCGGCGATCTTCAGGGCGATCGCCTTCGCCGCGATGGCATGCATCAGCGGCCCACCCTGCTGGCCGGGAAAGACCGCCGAATTGATGCTCTTGGCGTACTCCTGCTTACCGAGGATCAGCCCCGAGCGCGGCCCGCCCAGCGTTTTGTGCACGGTGGTGGACACCACCTGGGCATGCGGCACCGGCGACGGATGCAGGTCGGCCGCGACCAACCCGGCGAAGTGCGCCATATCCACCCACAGCGTCGCCTCGACCTCGTCGGCAATGGACCGGAACGCAGCAAAGTCCAGGATCCGCGGGTACGCCGACCAGCCGGCGATGATCACCTTGGGCCGCACTTGGCGCGCATGTTCACGGACCACATCCATGTCGACGAGATGCGTTGTCGGGTCCACCCCGTAGAAGTGCGCCTCGTAGAGTTTCCCGGAGAAGTTCAGCCGCATGCCGTGGGTGAGGTGACCACCGTTGGCCAGGTCCAGCCCGAGCAGCCGCTCCCCCGGCGTCATCAGTGCATGCAGCACCGCGGCGTTGGCCTGAGCACCCGAGTGCGGCTGCACGTTGGCGAACTCGGCGTCGAACAGCGCCTTGGCTCGGTCGCGGGCGATGTTTTCCACCACGTCGACGTATTCACAGCCGCCGTAGTAGCGGCGCCCCGGCAGGCCTTCGGCGTACTTGTTGGTCAGCACACTACCCTGCGCCTGCAGCACCGCGCGCGGAACGAAGTTCTCCGAGGCGATCATCTCCAGTGTGTCCCGCTGGCGGTGCAACTCCTTGCCCAGCAGTTCGGCGATATCAGGGTCGACCTCGTTGATCGGTGCAGACATCACCGAGCTGGTCGACTGGGTGTGCGGTGCGGCTGTCACGCGCGTCAGTCTATAGAGCGGCCAGCACCGGTGCTGACGCCCTGTCCGGCCAGCTCCGCGCGCAATGTGGACGGGATCAGCGGCTCATCGAGCAACCGGATGAACCGTTCGTTCACCCGGACGCCGGGCGGCCTGACGTCCAGCCACTGGCGCAGCAACCGATAGCCCTCCACATACGTGCAGATGTAGGCACGCCACAGTGGGCTGGACAAAAACCGCAGCAGCTGGCGAGCACGGGCGTCGGTGACCAACAGCCAGCGCTGCAGAAACTCCACCACCTCGTCGGCGTCGCGGCCCTCGTCGTGCAGCATCAGAGCGGCGTCCTGACGTACCTCAGCCAGCGCTGCGGACGCTTCCGCTACCGCCTCGGCGCGCTCACCGTCGAACCGCAGCCCCAGGTCGGCGTAAATGTCGGCGGCCCAACCGCCCCACCTGGCTCCGACGGCGGCGTACAACGCCAGATCGGCCAGCCCCTCCGCCATCAGGCATTGCGGGGTGTTCACCGGGAAGATGGTCTGTTCGCCGTGGCCGGACCGATGCACCAGCCCGGCTTCTTTGCGGCAGTGCTCAGTGTGATGACCCGGGTACGACTCATGGGCCACCAGCCGCGGCAGATTGGACATCTGGTGTTTGATGTCCGCGTTGACGGCGACCGTGGATCGGTACCCGCCCAGGTAATAGTTGAACCCGGACCACGGCTTGTCGGTGACGACCCGGTATGCCACCGTTTCGGCGTCGGGCAGCGGATAGGTGGCGCGCACCCGATCGCGTAACGCGCTGGAGAACGCATCGATGCACTCGGCCAGCCGATCCGGCGAGATCTCTTCTGCGCTGCGGTAGGTGTGCATCCGTTCGGCGAGTGGACCGGTGCCGCCCAGCGCCTCGCCGAGCCGCGTGTGCGCCTGCCGGTAGCGGTCTGGGTCGCCCTTGCCGATTCGGACGTCGAAGTAGCGCTGCACCTCCTCGACGAAACCGATGCGCTCACCGGCGAACTTGCGTGCCGCGCAGGCCAGTGCCCGCAGCTGGGCGCCCAGGTAGTCGGCGCGGGTTTGGTCAAAGCCGTTGCACCGTGGCAAGTCCGGCAGCGCCGCAATCACTTCATCGGCTTGGCGGACGAGATCGGTTGGATCGGGTTCCGGTTCGTCGGCCACCTGACGGCGTAGGGCGGGATCGCCGGTGAAGGCGTCGACATATCCGGGCTCGATTCGGTCGAACCGCAAGCACAGTAGCAGGTACGCACGGATCAACTCGGACGCGTCGTCGAGCAACTGCACGACCGCCAACACTAGCCGAGCCAGCGGTCCGCTAAGGTTTGACCCGGTAGACCGATGGCTACCCGTTTAGCCCGCGCTTTTCTGTTATCAATCAGCCAACGTTTATGACGAAAACCGACATTGCCGCTCTGCTCGCCTTGGGTTCTGCCCTGTGCGTGGCGATCGGCGACGTACTGCAGCAACGTGCGACGCATCGCATCACCGACACCTCGAGAAGCAACCTGCAGTTGTTCGCGCAGCTGCTGCGTAATCGACGGTGGCGATGGGGCGCGTTGCTGCTGGTAGGGAGTATCGCGTTGCAGTCGGCCGCGCTGGGCCAGGGCTCGGTGCTGTTGGTGCAGGCGTTGCTGGTGCTCTCACTGCTGTTCGCGTTGCCGATCAGCGCGCGGTTGTCGCATCGCAGGGTGACGGTCCGGGAGTGGGGCTGGGCCGCCGTGCTGACAGCCGCCGTGATCGTGATCGTGACAGTGGGTCATCCGCAAGCGGGGTATTCCCGCGCATCGCTGCACACCTGGGCCGTAGTGGCGGCTGTGTTGGGATCACTGTTGATCGGATGTCTTGTGGCTGCCCGGATTTGGGGCGGCGTGCTGGCCGCGGTGCTCTTCGCCTTCGTGTCGGGTGCACTCTGGGGGGTGTTCGCGGTGGTCACCAAGGGTGTGATGGCCCAACTCCAGCACGGGGCATGGGCAGTGGCTCGGTCACCTGAGCTGTATGCCTGGTTACTGGTTGCGCTCGGTGGGTTCGCGTGGGAACAGTCGGCGTTTCGAGCCGGGGCACTGACTGCGTCGATGCCGACCCTGGAGGTGTCGCAGCCGGTCGTGGCGGCTTTGCTGGGTGTCGTGGTGCTCGGCGAGACGCTGAACACCAGTTATGTCGGGATGATCGCCTTGGCAGTGGCAGCACTGGTGCTGACGGTGGCCACCGCTGAACTCGCCCGCGGCGACGCGGTCGCTACCCACTGGCAGATCAGAGCAAAGCTGCGCCGCACCGCGATGCAAGCGGCGTAACCGTGGCGCCGCGGTAGCCAGTAAGGATTGCCCCAGCCGTCCGCGGCGGGACTGGGGCTGCAAGACTGTATGGCCATGCGGCGGCTTAGCGAGCCGAGTCCCTACGTGGAGTTCAACCGGCGTCAGTGGCGCGCGTTGCGGATGTCGACACCGTTGCCGTTGACCGAGGAAGAAGTCGTGGCGCTGCGGGGGCTCGGCGAACAGGTCGACCTGCTGGAAGTCGAAGAGGTGTATCTGCCATTGGCTCGTCTGCTGCACCTGCAGGTCGCGGCTCGCCAGGGCTTGTTCGCCGCCACCGCCGAATTCCTTGGTGAGCCACACCAAAATCCGGACCGGCCGGTGCCGTTCATCATCGGGGTGGCCGGCAGTGTGGCCGTCGGTAAATCAACGACAGCTCGCTTGCTGCAGGCCTTGCTGGCCCGCTGGGAACGTCACCCCAGGGTCGATCTGGTCACCACGGATGGGTTTTTGTATCCCAACGCCGAGTTAGAGCGTCGGAACTTGATGCACCGCAAGGGATTTCCGGAAAGCTATGACCGGCGTGCGCTGATGCGGTTCGTGACCTCGGTGAAAGCCGGATCGGACTATGTGTGTGCGCCGGTGTATTCGCACTTGAGCTACGACATCGTCCCGGGTGCTAAGCAAGTGATTCGCCACCCGGACATCCTGATCCTGGAGGGCCTCAACGTACTGCAGACCGGACCCACGCTCATGGTGTCGGACCTGTTCGACTTCTCGTTGTACGTAGACGCCCGGATCGAGGACATCGAGCACTGGTACATCTCGCGGTTCCTTACCATGCGCACCACCGCATTTGCCAACCCGGCGTCGCACTTCCACCACTATGCCGGGCTTAACGACCGGCAGGCGGTTTTCGCCGCCCGGGATATCTGGCGCTCCATCAACCGGCCGAACCTGATCGAGAACATCCTGCCCACCCGGCCGCGAGCCACCCTGGTGTTGCGTAAAGACTCCGACCACTCCATCAATCGGCTGCGGTTGCGCAAGCTCTGATGGCGCAGCACGCCGGCCGATGCACCCTACGGTGGCATCGGCCCGGCCGGGTTCGACTCTGCCGGGGGTGGCGGCGGCGGGGCCCACGGGGGCGCCGGCGGTGGGGGCGGTGCCCACGGCGGAGGTGGCGGCTCCGGGGCCGGCGGCAGCGGAGGTAGCGGCTCGCCAGGTGGTGGCGGCTCCGGCGCCGGTGGCGGCGCCGGAAAAGGAAGAAATGGCGGCGGCGGCTCCGCACCCGGCGGCGGCGCACCCGGCGGCAGTCCCGGCGGTGCACCTGGCGGCAGCGGGCCCGCCGCTGTGGGCGGGGCGGCGCTGGCCAGCGTGTCCGGGCACAACTCATGTTGGGCGGCATCGATCATCACTTGGTTGATCGCGTTGGCGAATCTCTTGTCGAACCGGTCACGAGGTGCGCGGCCGCGTCGAATGTTCTGGCAGATGATCTCGCCGAAACGCAGGGCGCCCGCCGGCGTGGTCGCGCCGGGGTGGTTTTGGTACTTGAAGTCGTGCTCGTCCAGATAGCTGAGGTAGCTTTTGTCGTCAGCCTGCGCCGACGGACTCAGCAGTGCCATGGTTGGCGGAATCAGCGCCATCGCCACCAGTCGCCACATCACCCATCGAACTGTAGACGGTGTGCTGGCGCGATCCGCCGAGCCGACACCCCGCTTCGCTGACTTCTCGGATGGCACTGGCCGGACGCACGAGCGGTTGGTTGCGGCATACCGCACCGGTGCGGCACGCCGCAAGCCAACGTCCGGGTGCCGGTCAGTGTTGCAACCGCCGCACCCCGAGGTACTGCAGCAGCGCGAAAAGCGTGGTGTAAACCCCGGCGGCCAGCACTGCCGCAACCCCGACCCCGGTCAACGGCAAGATGGCGGTCTCCACCACCGCGATGGCCGCGGCGGCGCAAATCACGTTGGCGCCGATGACGCCGACGCCGGCGCGACGCAGGTCGGGTAGTGCCGCGAGGCTGAATACCACCAGGCCATAGAGAACGAAGGCAGCACCCATGACATATTCCTGACCGGGTGTCAGGCCGGTCACCGACGACAGCGGGTCGGCAGCGACGGCCGCGGCCAGACCGAGGAAGCCGGTCAAGGTGGCATCGGCTCGCATGGCGAAGCGCAGCAGCGAGTCGGTCGAGTCGGAAAGCGGCCGGGTAGCGATAGCGGTCATGGCACAACTCCTTCGGTCATCGATACGAACGTCCTCAGCCTGCACGGGCAGCACTGCCAGATCGACGCGAAATACTGCCAACCGCTGCCAATCGCAGGTCAGCGCGCTGCCGGTACGCGGCTACGCAGATCCGCGGCGATCAGTCGAGCCGCCGCACTCTGCCAGTTGTGCAGCGACCGCTGCGGCACCTCGGTGACCAGCCACTGCCAAGCTTGGCGAGCGGTCGGATCCAGCCCCGCGGCGGTGGCGTTCTGCGCGTAGGCGCGCACCCCGACCACATACGGGAAGTACAGCGAGTTGTAATAGCGCCACTGTTCAGTGGTGCCGAACTCGCCGTCATCGCGGGGTTTGAGCCGAGCAATGTGGTCGGCCAGTAGTGTTTTGAGTTCGTTGGCTCGTTCCACGGGCTCGTTGGGCGCATCCCGTGCGGCCAGTCGCTCGTCGATGACGGGCAGCGCGGTCAGCGGGCTGGCGACCAATTTGGACAGATCAGCGTAGTGGCTTAACGCGCGGCGGGTCAGCCGCACGAACGTTTCGTCGTCGACATCGTCCAGCGGATTGGCGGCCCGCAGCGGCAGCGCGGCCTCAGTGCTGCGCAGCGCGGCCCGGTCGGCGCGCAGCGCCGGGGCACGCCAAAACGCGAGCCGGTCCAGCAGACCGGCGAGCGGATCGGCGAACACCTGTACCGCGATCGCGGCCGCCAAGATGCCGAACAACAGCACCACCAGCGCGACCTGCGCGGCATCGCCACGAACCAGCACCAGAGCGGCCAACGCCTGACCGCCGAACAGCGCAGCGGCGGCGGCGCTGGCCATGATCGAGCGCAGCATGTCGGCCCGCAACGCCTGACCCTCATCGAAGGCGTCCCACAGCGCCACCGCCAGCCCGAGCAACACCACATCGAAGCCGGTCGCTGCCAACGCCAGTTCACTGGGCACCAAGTCCAGCGGGATAACCACAATGGCGTTGGCGAGGGCGAAGAACAGGGTGGCAACGACCACCACGCCGACCACCGAACCCGGCTGTGCGGGCCGGCTCAGCGCCTTGGTCATCGCGCCCAACGTGGCCACCGAGATCGCGGCGAACATCAGCCAATGACCGGCCCGCAGCGGGCCGTCGACGCTACCGGCCCACGCCGCGCCGGCCAGCGCGGCCGTGGCCACCACACCAATCGATAGCAATTCACCAGCGCGGCCCACCCAGCGGTCGCACGGCCGGGCCAATTCGAGCAGCACCGCGAACCAGGCGACGCCGGGCACCGCCACCAGATAGACCTCCACCCGTCCAAGCACCGCAATCTGGCCGACTACCCGAACCGCATCGGCCGCAACCACCACCGCGAAACCACACAGCCCGACCGCAGCCAGCACCAGCATCGGTTTGCGCGGATCGCGGGCCAGCAGATACAGACCGAGCCACCAGCTCACGGTGAACACCAGCGCCGACAGCGCAACCAGGTGTTCAGTGTGGCACGGGTCCGGTGCTCACAGATCCGGTTGAACGGTTCGGATGGCCGCGCTCGACAAATTCGCGACGGTGTCGACGAGGTCGTCCAGGGACAGGTCACTGCGTCCGTCCAACCAGTCGGTGACGGCCTGCGCCGTCCCGGTGACCAGGATGACGGTCACGACGTACTGTCGGGCACGTTGTTCGACCGATGTGTCGATGTCCCTGGTGATTTCGTCGACGATCAGTTCCGCCAGGGTGTGCTCGGCTCGGCCCACCGTGGCGTACAGCTGGGCGTTGCCGACGGCGTCGACGAACAGCCTGGCTCGGCGCGGGTCCTCGGTGAGCAAGGTAACCACCCGGGCAGACGCCGCACGCAACCGCTCATCGAGATCACGGTGCGCCCGCACCGCTTCGATGGCATCGCTGAGGATCTGTTCGATGAGGCTGTCCGCCAGCACGGCGAAAAGTTCTTCACGGGACCGGAAGTGCTCGTAGAAGTAGCGCTTGGACAGGCCGGCTTCGGCACAGACCGCTTCGATGGTCGTTGCGGCCATGCCGCATTCGGCGATAACGGTCAAGCCCGCTTCCAGCAGCGCCTGGTGGCGCTGCTGGCGTCGTTGCTCGGCACTGACCCCTCGGAACGGTCGCACCACTTGAGTCGCCATCGGATTCATCTTGACACACGGTACGCTCCGTTCATACATTGTAGGAACGAAGCCGTTCCTATTTTGGCAGCGGTGTGAGGAGGTCCGGTGTTCAGCGGATTGACCAGCACGCTCAACCCGCTGCGGGCGATTCAGCGGCAAAGTTCACGTCGGCCGTCCGGCACTGCGGCGGTGACGATCCCGACGCCGAAAGAGCCGTCAGCACGATGGGGAAAGTCAAGTTCGGTTCCGCGGCATCGTGTTCGCGTTGTCGGAGTGCAACGGGAGACCGCAGAAGCGGTCACCCTGATGCTGGAAACCGCCAATGGTCGGCCGGTGCCGTTCAGCGCGGGCCAGTACCTGACGCACTGTTTTGAGATGGATGCCACCGTCGTCAAACGCGCCTACTCCATCAGTGTTGCCGAGGGCGCCGGGTTGGCATGCACGATCAAGGCGATCGAGGGCGGCGTCGTATCCGGCTTCGTGCGCGACAACGTGCAGGTGGGTTACCAGTACACGGTGATCGGGCCGTCCGGTGATTTCCTGTTACCCGCCGACCCGGCGACACCGTTGGCGTTCCTGGCCGCCGGCAGCGGCATCACCCCGGTCATCGCGATGATCGATACAGCGCTGCGCAATGACCCGAACCGGTTGATCAACCTCGTCTATGCCTCGCGGCGGCAATCCGACATCATCTTCGCCGAGCGCTTGGCCGAACTGGAATGCGCTCACCCCGGCTTCACCATCACCCATGTGCTATCGCGACCCGGCGGCGACTGGCCGGGTCTGCGCGGACGACTCGACGCTGAGCAGGCCGCGCACCTGCTGCAGATGCATCCGGGCAGCGAAGTTTACTTGTGCGGCCCCGAGGAGTTGATGGTGAGCACGGCCGGCGCACTGCTCGCCGACGGCGTCGGGTCGGCGCGCATCCACCAGGAGCGGTTCTATGCGGCAGCCCGCCACACCGCGCCGCTACCGACCATGCCGCAGCCGATCGAGTTTCGACGCTCGCAGCTCACCATCGTCGCGCAGCCCGGCGAAACCATCCTGGAGGCGGGTTTGCGCAGCGGTGTCAACCTGGATTTCAGCTGCACCGTCGGCGGTTGCGGCGCCTGCAAGGTACGGATGCTGTCCGGCGCCGTAACCATCGATGAGCCGAATTGCCTGACCGATGCCGAAAAAGCCGAAGGCTACACCCTCGGCTGTTCTGCCTACGCGCTGGAACCCGCTGTGATAGACGCCTGACAACACCGCAACCCTAGGAGATGCCATGACAACGCTGTCGGTGGAGAAGATGCTGGACGGGCTGCCGCTCAAAGCGCAGAACAAGATCTACACCACCCTGGACAACGTCGGAATTCTGCTCAGGATGAATAACCCCAAAGTGGCTGCCGCGCTGGCGCCGTCGGCGGTCCGCGGCCTGGTGCTCGACAAGGGCAGGCGCGGCGATCACGTGGGCATGAAAGCCAACCACAGCACCTTCTTCAGCCTGACCTACGGAACCGACTTCGCCGAGATGTACGAGTTGTACCGTCGAGCCGTCAGCAAGCAGTGGGACGGCGACGCCGACCTGCCGTGGGATATCGACGTGGACCGCGACGACCCGGCGGCGCCCGTACTCACCCGCGACTTCGTGCCGTTCGACATCATCGAAAGCTTCGGCATCAAGCTCAGCCCGGCCGAGGAACGTCAGTTCAGTTGGGACTTCGCCGCCTGGATGCTCAGCCAGTTCATGCACGGTGAACAGGGCGCGCTGTATGCCGCCGCCCAGACCGCCGAGTGCGTGCAGTGGATCGACGGCAAACTCTACGGCGCCACCCAGGTGATGGACGAAGGCCGGCACCTGGAGGTCTTCCTGCGCTACCTGCAGACCAAGATGGAAAAGACCTACACCATCAACGACAACCTGTTCGTCATCATCGACGACCTGATGACCGACGGCCGCTGGGATTTCAAATTCCTCGGCATGCAGATCATGGTCGAGGGTCTCGCGTTGGGCGCGTTCACCACGCTCTACCAATCGACGGGCGAGCCATTGCTGAAGCAGATGCTGAAAATGGTGATCCAGGACGAAGCCCGCCACGTCCACTACGGCGTGCTGGCGTTGCGGGACCACATCAAAACGCTGTCGGATCGCGAGCGCCGGGAGCGCGAAGACTGGACGTACGAGGTCTCCATTCTGATGCGCAACCGGTTCAAAGCCCACGAGATCTACGAAGAATGGCTGTCACACAAGGTGCCGCTCAAAGCGTGGGACCAGGCCACCCAGAACGCGCCCAGCACTCTGGGTTTCCGTCGAATCATGTTCGAACGCCTGATCCCGAACCTGGAATACATCGGCTTGATGAGCGATCGGATCAAAGAGCACTATGACAAGGCGGGACTCACCCAGTACCTGGGCGGAAAGAACGCCACCCAACTCGATGAAGACGACCTGGTAGCGGCCGCCGACCAGCTTGACGACCAGGCGCCGGCGGAACTGCACGACGTGGTGCGGCAATAGTCCTGCGATTCACCCGAAACCCCGGTCCGCGACCCCAAGGAGGCAGTAAATGGTCAGCCTATCCGTCGACAGGATGACGCAGGGCCTACCACTCAAAGCGCAAAACAAGATCTACCAGACCTTCGACAACATCGGGATTCTGCTGGGGATGGAAAACCCGCGGGTCGCTGCTGCCATGGCGCCGTCCGCGGTGCGCGGCCTGGTTCTCGGCAAGGGCAAGCGCGGCGACCACGTCGACATGCCGGCTCACCACAGCACCCATTTCACCCTGACCTACAACGGCGACTTTCCCGAGATGTATGAGCTGTACCGGCGGGCGGTCAGCAACCAATGGGACGGCGACGCCGACCTGCCCTGGGACACCGACGTCGATCGTGACGACCCGGCCACACCGGTGCTGGCCCGCGACTGGGTGCCGTTCGACATCATCGAAAGTTTCGGCATCAAACTGACGCCCGCCGAAGAGCGCCAGTTCATCTGGGACTTCGCCTCCTGGATTCTCAGCCAGTTCATGCACGGCGAACAAGGCGCGCTGTACGCCGCCGCCCAGACCGCCGAGTGTGTGACGTGGGTGGACGGTAAGCTCTACGGCGCGACGCAGGTGATGGATGAAGGACGACACCTGGAAGTTTTCCTGCGGTATCTGCAAACGAAGCTGGAAAAGACGTACGCGATCAACGACAACCTGTTCGTCATCATCGATGACCTGATGACCGATGGCCGTTGGGATTTCAAGTTCCTCGGCATGCAGATCATGGTGGAGGGCCTCGCGCTGGGCGCCTTCCGGACGATGTATCAGGCCTCGAGTGAGCCGCTGCTCAAACAGATGCTCAAGATGGTGATCCAAGACGAAGCCCGCCACGTGCACTACGGCGTGTTGGCGTTGCGGGACCACATCAAGACGCTGTCCGATCGGGAACGCCGGGAACGGGAGGACTGGGTTTACGAGGTCTCCATTCTGATGCGCAACCGGTTCCGGGCCCACGAGATCTACCAAGAGTGGCTCTCTCACAAAGTGCCGCTGAAAGCGTGGGACCAGGCCACCCAGGATGCACCGAGCGCCGTCAGCTTCCGGCAAACCATGTTCGAGCGGCTGATCCCGAATCTGGAATACATAGGCCTGATGAGCGATCGGATCAAGGAGCACTACGCCAAGGCGGGCCTGACCCGGTTCCTGGGCGGGAAGAACGCCACCGAACTCGATGAGGACGCGGTGATCGCAGGTGCCGACGGACTCGACGAGGAGGCGCCGGCTGAGCTGCACGACGCGACCGCATCGACCTAGAAGTCGACGCAGTGGTGCAACGCTAACGGCCGAAACGCCGGTGTCGCAGCGTGTAGTCGCGCAGGGCGCGCAGGAA
>CAZPZQ010000077.1:0-12029 GCA_964590745.1 uncultured Mycobacterium sp.
TCACCTAACGAGGTGCTTGCCCAACCATAGTGCACGAGGAGGATGGCTAGGTCAATCCGTAACAGTAGCCCGAACACGATCGACTGCGGTCGCTACGGCTAACCGGGCCGGTGGGGGCGCCTCGACTTACTCTGGCCGTCGTCGTTCACGTGGACCGCGTGTACACCCGGTTTCTCCGCCAATTCGTCGAGCAGGCTGTCGAGTCGGGTCGGGTCAACGTGCCAGTGCTGCACGTCGTGGGTTCCGGCGAGTTCGGTGACCAGCCGTTCCAGCCGGCCCTGTGCGTGACCGTTCATCACTGCGGCCGGACCCGGGCTGCTGCGCGGGCCGGTGCCAGCACGCGTACGACCGAGCAGGCTTGCCAGGGCCATGTCGGCGAACACCCCGGTCGGAATGTCGGGTCCGGCCGCCGCGGCGGCGGCCGCCTCGGTGCCCGGCAGCGCTGTCGCAGCCATCTTGACCACCGGTGCGGCCTCCACCCAACTCGGCGGCACTGTCAGCTTGCCGACCAGCTCGGCGTTGCCGAGACTCACCGAGACTGCCGGCGCGAGGCCGACGACCTCGGTCGATCCCGCCGACGCCAGCGCACCGGTCGCCGCACCGGCGGCCGCGGCCTGATTGACGGCGGCGACGTCCAGGTCGATGGTGAGGTTTCGGGAGTACTGCACCAAGCCGTACAGGATCGTCTTGATGGCGTCGTTGAAAGGCACGATCGCTCTCGGCAGCACCTCGATATAGGAGGCCAGCTGCGACAGGGACAGGGTTGGAGTGACGCTCTGCAGCGGACCCAGGCCGTCCGCCAACGGCGCGGTTGATCCGGCCGTCGAGGCCATCGGGTGTAGTGCCTGCGGTATCGCGGCAAGAAGCTGCGCCAGTTGGTCGTGGGTGTTGCCGGCGACGGCATTGCCGATCGCGGCGGCCTGACCGGCGGACCCGGCCGGGTTGGCGACCGGTGGCGGCGGGCTGAACGGCGGCACACTCGCCGCGGCCGCCGCCCGGGCGGCATAGCCGTGCATGGCCACCACATCTTGCACCCACATCTGTGCGTACTGCGCATCGGCGGCCGCGATCGCCGCACTGTTCTGCCCGAACACATTGGTCGACACCAGCGTCGCCCACTGGCTGCGGTTGGCGGCGATCACCGGCGGCGGCACCACCGCCGCAAACGCCTCGTCAAACGCCCCGGCCGCCGCGGCGACCCGAGCCGCCGTCTGCTCAGCCTGCGCCGCCACCGCATTCAACCAGCCCGCATACGGTGCGACCGCAGCCGCCATCGCCTCGGCCGCCGGACCCAACCACGCCGCGCCGGTCAGCTCCGTGATCACCGATTCAGACGCCCGGCCAGCCGAACCCAACTCAGCAGCCAACCGCGCCCACGCCGTGGCCGCCGCCAACATCGGCCCCGCGCCCGGCCCGGCATACATCCGCCCCGAGTTGACCTCCGGCGGCAACACCGAAAAATCCATATCCGTGGTCTCCTGGCGCTCAGCTGGGCTCTGGTCGGGGTTTGGTGGTGGCTTGACTGTCGGAATCGAAAGACACTTCGTGCACACCGGGTTGTTGCGCCAGTTCCTCCAGCAGGCCTTTGCGCTGGCTCGTGCCGACATGCCAGTACCGCACCTCGTCGGTGCCGGTGAATTCGGCTGCAACCCGGTCAAGCTGGTTCCGCGCGGACCCATCCGGGTCTGAGGCCCGGGGGGTGCGAGAAGGACGGCCCGCCAGAGCCCGCCCAGCCAGGCCGGCCAGCGCCATGTCGGCGAAAAGATCTGACGAGTTGCCTGCGGCGACAGTCGGTACCGCGTTCGCGGTGGTGTCCGGCAATGCGGCCGCAGTCAACTGCATCTCGGGGGTCGCCTGCACCCAGGCCGGCGGCACCGCCAGCTTCCCCACTGCGTCGGCGTTGCCGAGACCCGCCGCCACCAACGGCTCGGGACGGTCAGCACCCGGCAACCTCGCCGACGTCGGTACACCGGTAGGCATATCGGCCTCGGCTCGCGGTGCCGGCGCCGTGCCAGCTTTCCCGCCGCCGGCGGCTGCCTGGTCCAACGTGATGTTGATGTTCCTGGCGTACTGTCCCATGCCATACAGAGCCGAAATGTTGGCGTCGTTGGCCGGCAGAATAGTTCTCGCGACGGCGCCGACATACGAAGCCAGTTGTGACAACGACGGAGTCGGGGTGGCTTGGGCGCTGCCCAGCGAATCTGCCAGTGGCGCGGTTGATCCGGCCGGCGAGGCGGTCGGGTGTAGTGCCTGCGGTATCGCGGCAAGAAGCTGCGCCAGTTGGTCGTGGGTGTTGCCGGCGACGGCATTGCCGATCGCGGCGGCCTGACCGGCGGACCCGGCCGGGTTGGCGACCGGTGGCGGCGGGCTGAACGGCGGCACACTCGCCGCGGCCGCCGCCCGGGCGGCATAGCCGTGCATGGCCACCACATCTTGCACCCACATCTGTGCGTACTGCGCATCGGCGGCCGCGATCGCCGCACTGTTCTGCCCGAACACATTGGTCGACACCAGCGTCGCCCACTGGCTGCGGTTGGCGGCGATCACCGGCGGCGGCACCACCGCCGCAAACGCCTCGTCAAACGCCCCGGCCGCCGCGGCGACCCGAGCCGCCGTCTGCTCAGCCTGCGCCGCCACCGCATTCAACCAGCCCGCATACGGTGCGACCGCAGCCGCCATCGCCTCGGCCGCCGGACCCAACCACGCCGCGCCGGTCAGCTCCGTGATCACCGATTCAGACGCCCGGCCAGCCGAACCCAACTCAGCAGCCAACCGCGCCCACGCCGTGGCCGCCGCCAACATCGGCCCCGCGCCCGGCCCGGCATACATCCGCCCCGAGTTGACCTCCGGCGGCAACACCGAAAAATCCATGCCCGCTGCCCTTGCCCGCTAGTCTTCTGCCGACGGGGGAATCACGATGATGGTGGCCTTGGTCGGCTTGCTCGACTTGGCCGCATCGGTGACAGTACCGGCGGCACGCGATGCGGCACCGCCGGTAGCGCCGATGGCGCGACCGGCCAAGCCACCCAGCGCCAGATTGCTCACTAGGCCATTGCCGCTGTCGGCGGTCAGCATCGGAGCGGCGCCCGGGCCGGCACTAGGCGGCACCGTTGTCACGGATTCGGCCGCCGGGGTTGCCGCTGCCCAGCCCGACGGCACCGACAACCGCCCGACCGAACTCGCATTGCCGATACCCGCTGACACCGCCGCGCCACCCGGGGTGGGTAAGCTCACCAGACGTGGCTCGGCGTCCAAGCCGGCCAGCGGCGGTACCCACTCACCGGCGGCTGCCATCTTTTCGGCCCGGACGACAGCCGCGACCACGTTCGATCCGTTCATCGGCAGCAGCACCGCCTGAATGGCCAGCAGGTACGGGATGCCGCCGATGCCGAAGAGTGAGATCGGCGACAGCGGACCGGCGATGAAGTCCAGAAATGCCAACAGCGGCGGCTCCGCCTGGGCGGCGTTCACCGCCCCGGATGTGGCGAGGCTCTGCAGTGCCGACGGCACCATCGACATCAGCTGCGTCAACGTCGTCGGCGCCTGGCTGCCGGCTAGTGCGGCCGAGTGGCTTGCCGCGGCGACCTGACTGGTCAGACCGGCCGGGTTGGCGGTCCGCGGTGGCGTGCTGAACGGCGGCAACACCGTGGCGTTCGCCGACGCCCCGGCATAGCCGTACATGGCCAGCGCATCTTGTGCCCACATCTCGGCATAATGCGCCTCGGTCGCCGCGATCGCGGCGGTGTTCTGGCCGAGGATGTTGGTGGCGATCAGCGACATCAGCAGGCTGCGGTTGGCGGCGATCACCGGCGGCGGCACCGTCGCGCTGAACGCGGCATCGTAGGCCGCCGCTGCGGCCCGAGCTTGCACGGCAGTCTGCTCGGCATAGCCGGCGGTGCTGCTCATCCAGGACGCAAAGGGTGTCGCCGCTGCCGTCATCGACGCCGCCGACGGCCCCGACCAAGCTTCGCCGGCCAGCCCTGAGATCACCGAATCATAGGACGACGCCGTAGAACTCAGCTCGGCGGCCAGGCCGTCCCACGCCGCTGCGGCGGCCAACATCGGCCCGGCGCCGGGGCCGGAATACATTCGTCCGGAGTTGATCTCGGGCGGCAGTGCGCCAAAGTCCATGTCTCCCACCTCCCACCCGTTCGCCGCAGCGCTGCGCAGTCGATTCTCCGCAGCGGACACCAGTCTGTTCACGCCTTACCAATACTTGCCGCGTCGCTGCCGATCCTGACCCGGGTGCCCCGACGTCGCTCGAATGCGTTTCGGTGCTGGTCAGTGTCCGAGGTCAGCCGCATATGCAGGCAGACGCCGCACCCAGCGCGGTACATGCACGGTCATGGTGGCACCGGGGTTGGCGACCGTCAACCCGAACCGCAGGCGGTTGACCTGGAAATCGTGTCCGAGCTAACTGCGCCCCGCTGGACGTTCGCTGGGCGCCGATGCGGTCAGTCGGGCTTCTTCTCGGCCACCGCTGCACTGAGGCCTTCAGCCAGATCCTCGCGGGTCAGTTCGCGGAAGCGACGTAGCTGTTGCTCACCGAACTCGGTCACGTCGCCGGCCAGCAGCGCGTCCAGGTCGGCGTCGTCGAGACGGAAACTGCGGTGGTCGCGAGCTTTCTCCACCACGTTGCGTACGAATCCGGCATTCCCCAGCACGTCGATGCCGCGGATCAGATCGCCGTCGTCGGAGATGTTCTCCTCGGCGTAGAACTTCGTGTATGAGGGCAGCAAAACGTCGACCGCCTCGTCGGTGATCACGTCCTCGTTTTCCGCGCCCATCAATTGAGTCAGTGCGATCAACTCGGGCGGAGTGTAGCTGTAAAACTCAATCACGGTCGAAAACCGGCGCCGCAGGCCTTGATTCACTTCCAGCATCCGTTCCATGGCCTTGGCATAACCGGCGCCGAAAACCACCAACTCGTCGCGGTGGTTTTCCATATACAGCAGCAACGTGTTGATGATCGCGTTGCCGTAGGCGTCGCCTTGGGAGTATCCGCGCTCGTGCAGGGTGTGCATCTCATCGAAAAAGACCGCTCCACCGAGCGCACTCTCCAGCAGCTCCTCGGTGTTCTTTTCCGCGTCGGCCATGTAGCGGCCCAGCAATTTCGACCGACTGGTCTCCACCACCAGCGGCTTACGCAGCACCGTCAACCCGCACAGCTGTTTGGTGAACGCGCGGGCCACCGATGTCTTGCCGGTACCGGGTGGACCCAGCAGCAAGGTATGCCGCGAGCTCACCGGCACCGGCAACCCCATTTTGGCCCGCGCCAAATTCACCTTCGTGGTGGATTTGATCAGCTTGATTTCCCGTTTGGCCTGCGCCATGCCCAGCATCGCGTTCAGCTCCGCATCGCCCTCGGCCAGATACTTCGCAGCTGCTTCGGCATGCCGGGCGGCCTCGGCCTGCTCGCGGGTGGGTGCGCTGTCCGAATCCCAGGGATCTGTTCGCGCCTCAATGGTCTCCGGATCGGTCAGCACCAGCTGGTAGTCGGGGTTGTCCAACGCCTCACGCGCCGGGGTGAACTTCGCGTCGCGGGAATACACTCGGCGCAACAACTCAGTGGCCTCGTCGTCGCGGCCGAGATGACGCAGACACATGCCCTGGGTGTACAGCGCAATGTTCGCCGCGCCGGGCACCCGATCGCCTTCGATGGCCTCCTGAGCACGCCGACAGGCCTCCTCGAACACCCCCAGCGAGGCCAGCGCCGTGGTGGCCATCGCCGCCGCCGCCGCCTTGAGTTCGGGCTGGCGCCAGGTGTGTGCGGCCGGGAACTGTGTCAACACGTCCGGCCACCGGCCGGTCCGGAAATAGAGCAGGCCGCGCACATAGCTGACCAACTCGGCATCGAACGCATGGCGGGGTTCGATGCTGTCGAGGAGCTTGGCGGCCTCTTCGTATCGTTGCGCTTCAGCCAGGGCGGCGGCATAGCCGGCGGCGAGTGATTCCACACTGGTGACCGCCAACCGTAAGAACAATCCGTCGGAGACCTCCGGACGAAATTCGGCATCGGTGAGGCCTAGGCGGCGGGTCTCCCATCCGAACGTCCGAATTGCCGCCCAGGCGCCCTCCAGCACCTCAATGCCCCGGTCACCGGCCAGCATTCGGGCCAGCCAGGCGTCGCACATGGTCGGATCAAGCACGCTGGCCGTGGTGAACATCTGCAGCGCGACTTGCGGATTGTGGCTGGGCTGCAACCCGTTGACCGAAATACCCGAGGCCAGCATGCCGGCCACCATCGCATTTCGGGCATCAGTCGCGGCGGTCTGCGAACTGGTCATGGCTGCGCACCGACGGGGGCCGCAGGACGCTGTTGCTCCGCACCGAGCGATACCGCAAGCGGGTCTTGGTCGTCGAGTTCCCGTTCGGGCAGCGCCGGTACCGACTGCCACACCGGCGTCGGCAGGCTGGCGCAGACTGCGCTCAGTTGACGGCCGGTAAGCCGATTGAGGCCGACCCACGCCTGTTTGCTCAGCCGATCGCCATGGTGATAGCGGGCCAAGACCGATACCTGTGTGCGGCCGTGCCTCGGCCGGAGCCGGATCGTCACCACCGCGGTGTCGAACGCCGACCGCCACAGTTGGGCCAGGTTTTTGGTGGTGATGTCGTGCGGTGATACCCAGAAGCTGGCCACCACTGCCTTCGGATGCTTTTGTTTCAGTCGACGCCGGCGTGACCGGACCTCGGTCGGTTGCAAGCCGGCCAATACGGCGGTGTCGACGCCGGCGAACTCTTCGGCGGTGAGGACCCGAGCCGCGATCTGTCGCCCGGCAAGCTCATGCGCCATCCGCTCGGCCGCCGCAGCCAAGGTGGAGGCGACGGAGTCGCGGGCTGCGATTGCACCGACGTTGTGCTGCGGGTCCATCCGCAACACCAGCCAGGTGCGGCGATGGCCAGCGGACCGGCGGCGGCCATCGGCAGTGTGGGCACCGTCTCCGGCGGCGGCCGTGTCGTCAGCGGTATCGCTTCCTGCTCCCACCGAGATGATGTCGATGCCGTCCAGGACGACATCGAACTGACGCAACCCGCTGGCAACCAGCCTCAGTGGCAACGTCGCTTGCGGTTCAGTTCCGCGATGGTGGCGGCCACCCGAGACCGCGGGTTCGGCGCTGACCGCGATCATCGCGACCAGTCGACCACCATATTCGCGGATGCCGACCGGCTCGTGGCCGTACCGCCGCCGGTGATCGATTGCGGGGCGGCGTCCCCTGTCCAACATTGCTGCCGAGTCGGCGAATCGATCAAGTATCCGCGCGGCCAGCGCGGAACTGAGCGAAACCCGCCGGTAGGTGGTCAACGCAACGACCGTCAGCAGCGCCGCCACCGCTACGCCCGACCACCACACGTGCCGTACATACGGCGACTCGCCCGGCCATTGGCTGACCAGAACCATGATCGCGACGTCGATGAGGAACACCACGGTGACCCTTCGCCAGGACAAGTCCAGCCCGAAAACGTGTTGCGCCTTCACCGTTGCCTCCACGATCGCCGCATCGCCGCCACACCCAGTGCCGTCCCGGCCGCCAGTACCGTGACCACCAAGCCGATCCCGGCAACCCAGACCGGTGTCACATCGCGTTCCGGCGGCGTCGGCGGCACGTCCAAACGGGCCGACAGGCGTTCCGGCGGTTCGGCCGGCCCGTCCGGCACGTCCCAGGTCAAAGCGGCCACCGGGTCGATCACACCGTAGCCGACTTGGTTATCCACTCCGCGGGCCGGCGGACGGGCAGTGTGGATCAGTCGGTTGATCACCTGATGTGCGGACAATTCCGGATATTTGGCCCGGACCAGCGCCGCCACGCCGGAAACGATGGCGGCAGAAAACCCGGTGCCCGACGGCACCAACAACGAATTGTCCGGGCCGTCGACGGCGTTCATCAACCCGTCGTCAAAAGGTGACAGACCTTCGATGTCAGTTCCCGGCGCGGCGATCGATACCCACGGACCGGCCACGCTCGTTTTGTTCAGTGGTGCGCCCTCGGAATCGACCGCCCCCACCGTCAGCACGTATTCGTCGAACCACGCCGGCGTCACCACGGTATTGACCCCGTTCCAGTCCCGGGGATCATTGGGACGCAACGGATCATAGACCGGGTTCGGTTTGCAGTCCCGCCTGCTGGTGTCGCCGGCCGCGGTGACGATCACCGCGTTTCTCTCCACGGCGGCGTAGCGGACCGCAGCGCCCAGGTCTGCCTGGTCCAGGACGCTGCGCGCGCTCATGCACACCACTTCGGAAACATTGATAACCGAGGCCCCCATATTGGCGGCGTGCACGATCGCTCGTGCCATCGTCCGGATATTGTCGGTTTTCTCCCGCGACTGCGGGTCCTGCCCGTCGCCGAACGGTTCCTTGGGGCTGAACGCCTGGCTGGATTGGCGGATCGAGATGATCTGGACATCGGGTGCTACCCCGCTGAACGCGTCTGGCGCCGCGCCGGGCGGCGGTGGTGCGGTGGGCATCCGGTAGTCCACCGGCACTATGCGGGTACCGGTCGACCGGCTCGGCATCAGTGCGGCGCCATGCGCGCTGTTGCCCGGCGGCGGGCCCGGCGCGGGACCCGGCGCTGGGGGCGGTGCTGGAGCCGGCGCGGGCGGAGCCGGTGCGGGCGCCGGAGCAGCAGGCGGGGCCCCGGGTTCCTCCTCGGGCGGCGGCGGAGGTGGGGCCACGACCGTCTCCGGCGGCTTCACGATGATCGTTGTCTGCGGCGCCGGCGGAGTCGGCGTCGGCTCGTTGGTGGGCACCGACGGCGGCCGACGGGTCTGCTGCGGTGGCGGTAACGGGGTTACTCCGTTGTCTGGAGCCGCCGCAATCAGGGACGCCACCAAGGTGCCGTGCGCGTCGCAATCCGACAGGCCATCCCCACCGGCCATCACGTAATCCCCGCCGCCGGCCAGGTTCGGCAGTCGGGGATGCGGAGTCACTCCGGTGTCGATGACGGCGACGGTGACCCCGCCGCCGCGGCCGAACCGCCAAGCCTCCGGCAAGTTGAGCATGTCCATGTATTTGGGTTGAACCCGAAAGTCAGTTCCCGGCAGCACCCCGACCTCAGTGCAGTACGCGGTCTGCCGCATCGGTTGCAACGGGCCGGGCGGACTGTCCGGCGGCAGGGCGGCCGGATCGATAACCGGCCGGTCGATCGCCGCGGCCGGTCCGATACCGGCCAGCGAGCCGCCAGCCACCATCAGCGTCACCCCCACCACCGCAGCTACTCGCCGGCAGCGCGACGCTGTGTCAGCGGTATCGGATCGCTTCATAGGTGTTCATCAACCACAGCGCCAGCGGGAACAGCGGCATCAAGCACAGGTACTCGATCCATTCCACGAACTTACGAAACAGGGGGCTGTAGATGGTGTTGGGCACCACCACGGCGGCAAGCAAACCCGCCGCAGGAAGCAGCAACAGGATGGCCAACCCGGCGGACAGCATCTCCGGCGTCCACAACACCACCACGTAACGCACCACGGCCGCAGCGACGATGACCAGACCGGTCACCGTGACAATGATCGACTGCCACCGGTCCTGGAAAGATCGGCCCCGCAGCACCAGGAAACCGGCCGTTAACCCGGCCAGCAGCACGGGCAGCCACCGTCGGTCCGCCTGCGGATCGCACAACCCGGTGGTGCACACTGCGATCAGTACACCCAGGCCGGTCAGCAGGCCGGTCAAATACGACCGGGCCCGTTCTGCGCGCAGCACCACTTCCCGGACCGACTCGGGGCCTTCCAACGTGGGTGAGCCACCGTCCTTGGTGACCACTGTGGTCGGTAGGTCAGGCCGCGCTTCGAACACCCAGCGGCTGGTGGCAGACGGGAAAACCGGCAACCGAAGGCCGGCGAGCCACCGAGACAGCGACGCTGCACCCTGATACCCGAACACGCAGACCAGCAGGGTCGAGGCCAACAGCGTCACGGCGCCGGTCAGGAACACCATCCGCAGTACACCGCCGAGCATCACCACGACGCTGACAGTGGCGATGGCGGTGTAGACGGCCAGTTGCCGGCCGGTGAGCCGGACCATCAGCGGCGCGAGGATGCCGGCCACACCGAAGCCCAGCGCGGCGTGCGGCGCTCCAACCGGGCCGGGCACCGCGGCCGCGGCCGCCACCACCAACGGGGCCAGACCGCTGAACAGCAGTGTGTCACCAGCGCGCCGCTCGGCGACGCTGCGTGCCTGCAGCAGAATCACCCCAGCCGCGATCAAGACCAGCACAGCGACCACCGCGCTGTAGCCGGCGGCCAGCCAGCTGTCGTGCTGGTAACGCCAGGCGGCAAGCAGTCCGGTCGCCAGCAGCACCGCGCTCGACAGGGCTACGACACCGACGCGCACCGCGGTGCCGGCGTCGATCGGCGCGAACCGCTTGGACAGGTTCACCGACACCGCGGTTGAGATGTGCTCGATGACCGGGAACCGGCGCTCGCGGTCTTCGACGAACCGCAGCCACAATCGGTCGCCGTCGTAGACGTCCTGCTCGGTCAGCGACTGCGCGGACCGCAGTATCGTGCCGTCGACCAAGCACAGCACCCAGCGACCGCGTCCCTGGGCTTCCAGCGTCGGCTCGCCCAGTTCGCGCAGCCGGCTGTTGACCACCTTCAGCAGCGGGTCGATCATCACCGAGACCGGGGCGTCGGCGTCCAGCAACGTCGCGATCTGGACCCCGTCCCCCGCGATGACCCCGACCACCGCCGCTCGCGGTGACGTGGTTGCGACCTCCGCGCCGGACTGCGCGGCTTCGATCATGGACGTCATTGGCCGGCCCCCCGGTGGACGAATAGTGAACCCATACCTGTCGCCTCGCAATTTGTCATTGTCGACGTTTTTCCAATCCTAAAGACATTCCGCGATATTCGCACCACGGTCGAGCTTCACCAAGAATTTGCTTGATATGCGCTGCTTTACGGCTGAGTCACTAAACTCGGCGGTGCGTTTTCCAGGCCCCGTACGGCAAGGTGTCCAACACGGTCTTGACGCCCACCTGAACCAACTGGGGAGTGGCCGGGCAGATCGCCATCCACGCCTCACCGGACCCGGCGGTGCGAGCTTGCTGATACATCGCGATCCGTCCGCCCGAGCCGTCTTTGAGGGACAGCACCGACGCGCTGGGCCCCTTCGCGTCGTCGCGATACTGCCGCGCGTACACCGCCGCTTCGGCGGCCGGCTCGGCCAGCGCCTGGCTCAAGGCGGCCACGGTCGCCGCGCTGATGCCCATCCGGCGTAAATCCCCCCCGGTGAAGACGTTGAAGCCGGAATCCTGCCAACTCTGGGTGGCTTCCAGCATTTCCTCCATCGGCACGTTGACCGCGGTGATCTGGGCCGGATCGGCGTGGTGGATGGACTCCAACGCGTCGATGACCATCGCGGCGATCGATGAGGCATCCGTGACCGACACGTCGTCGACGGTGATGTCGGTACCGACCCGTACCGCCGATACCCAGTGCTCACCGCGGCGGGCCAGCAGAACCCGGAACTCATTGTCCGGGATGTCCCGAGACCCGGGCGGCTGGTCCTCGTCATCGATGATGCCGTAGCGCAGCTTGCCTAGCGACAGCAATGCGACCACCTCTATGTCGGGGGCGGCCAGCACCCTCATCCGGGTGGCGACATGCTCGTTGACCGCATCGTCGACGACGATGCCCTGCTCTCGCATCACCGCCATGCCGGGATGCTCGGATAGCCAGTCGTTCGACTCGGTGGAAACGTATGGCCGGCAGCGCAGCTCGGGAGCTACATGCCGAATATCGAGCAGCGCCTGGAGCATCCAGAAACCCTCGACGTTTACCGTGATATCGGTGCGGGTACTGGGATCCATCACTACCTTCCTCTACCGTTCGGGTCCGTGCACCACGCTAGTCGGGTGGCCGTGTTGCCGGGAGATTCAACGCCAACCAACAGCACGCGGCAGCACACCGGGTGGGTGGGTGTGCTGCCGCGCGAGTTGGTGCTGTATCTGTCTGAGATCCGACCCGGTTCTGGTTAGGCCCAGCTGGAGCCGACGGCCGAGTCGGTGCTGGCCATGTTCTGGCCG
>CAZPZQ010000078.1:0-11995 GCA_964590745.1 uncultured Mycobacterium sp.
GTCAACCGCTCCGCCGATTCGGCGCAGCGGCTGTACTCCTGGGCGCAGGACCGCTCCTACACCACTCCGTTCGTTGCCGATCCGCAGTTGCGTTCCGCGGTGGTAGGCACCATCGACTTCACCGACGATGTGGATGCGTCGGCGGTCGCCAAGGTGCTGCGGGCCAACGGGATCGTCGACACCGAGCCCTACCGCAAGCTCGGCCGAAACCAGCTGCGGGTGGCGATGTTTCCCGCGGTCGAACCCGACGATGTCAGCGCGCTCACCGAATGCATCGACTGGGTCGTCGAGAGGCTGTGAGCGAAAACTCTGAAAGACCCTGGGCGACGTGAGCCCGCTGAGCTGACAAACTCGCCGCCCCCTCCCCGCGTGTCACCGGGATACGGGCCGACTGCTGAACTAAAGTGCGCACCTAGCAGGCCTGACGAGCTGGTCGACGAGGAGTGGTCATGCGAGAACTCACAGTGGTCGGCCTTGACGTCGACGGCAAACACATCATCTGCGAGACCGACAGCGCAGACGGTGACCACGCTGACGGCACCGACAGGTTCAGGCTGTCGGTCGATGACCGGCTGCGCGCCGCGATCCGCGGCGAGGGGGCCCGGGTGAGCCAGACCGAGCTCGACATCGGTATCGTCAATATGTTGCGCCCCAAGGAAATTCAAGCCCGCATCCGGGCCGGTGCATCGGTCGAGCAAGTTGCGGCGACCGCCGGGGTTGACGTTGCCCGGGTCGAGCGGTTCGCTCACCCGGTGCTGCTGGAGCGATCCCGAGCCGCCGAACTGGCCACCGCTGCTCACCCGGTGCTCGCGGACGGCCCGGCGGTGCTGACGCTGCTGGAGGTGGTCACCAGCGCGTTGGTGGCGCGCGGCCTGAATCCGCACGACAACAGTTGGGACGCCTGGCGCAACGAAGACGGCCGCTGGACGGTTCAGCTGTCCTGGAAGGCCGGCCGCTCGGATAACGTCGCACACTTCCGCTTCGTACCGGGCGCCCATGGCGGAACGGTGACCGCTGTCGATGACGCCGCCAGCGAGCTCATCGACCCAGACTTCGACCGGCCGCTACGGCCGCTGGCCCCGGTGGCCCAACTCAATTTCGACCCACCGGAGCCGGTGACTCGAACCGAGCAGCCGACCGCGGCTGCCCCGGCCGCGAAACGAACCCACCGCGGCAAACCACCGGTCCCGGCGTGGGAGGACGTGCTGTTAGGGGTGCGCTCCAGCGGTCAACGCTGAGGGGCCGGCGATCCGGCGGCACTAGCCGCCGGTGGCGACAAGAATGAGCAGCGCCAGCCAGCCGGCTGCCACGCCGACCGCCGCGCCCAGTCCGAACCAACGCAATACCGGGGTGCGTCGCCACCCCCAGACGGTGGGCGCCAGTCCGCCCACCGCGACGATGTTGAGGCCCACGGCCAGCAGCGGGTGCACTCGAACCAAGCCGAAACTCAATACCACAACCGCGGTGCCGGTCACGGCCGCGACGAACGCCGCGACCGTCAAACCCGTCGCCCACGGTGTGCGTTCGTCGGTCATAGCCGGCTTCGCTCGTAGAAGGCCAGCGCGGCGGCGGTAGCCACATTGAGCGAGTCGGTGTCACCTGCCATCGGGATACGGACCCGCAGGTCACTGCGCCGCATCGCTGCCTCGGACAGGCCCGGCCCCTCGGCACCGACCAGCACTGCCACCGGTTCGTCGCGAACCGCCAGCATGGCATCCGGTAACGGTGCCGCGCGCCGGTCAGGCGTCATCGCCAACAGCCGGAAACCCATGTCGCGCAACATCGCAAGGTCTCCCGGCCAAGTCGTCGCGTGCGCGTAGGGCACCAGCAGAGCGTGGCCCATCGAAACCCGGACGGCGCGCCGGTACAGCGGATCGGCACAGCCACTGCCGAACACCACCGCACCCACGCCGAAGCCGGCGGCGTTGCGGAAGATCGAGCCCAGGTTCTCGTGGTCGTTGACGCCTTCGAGCACCGCGATCGTGCGCGCGGATTCGACTAACCGCTCGACCTTCGGCTCTGCCACCCGCCGGGCCGCGGCGAGCACTCCGCGGTTGAGGTGGAAGCCGACCACGGTAGCCATCACCTCGGCGGAGACCCGATAGTACGGCACATCGCAGCCGACGAGATCGTCTGCCAGTTCAGCCAACCGGCGGTCGGTGCCCAGCAGGGCCGACGGCGCGAACCGGGATGCCAGCATGCGCCGCACCACCAGCACCCCCTCGGCGATCACCAGACCCTTGCCGGTGGGCAGGTCCGGACGGCGGTCCACGCTGTTCAGGTCCCGAAAATCGTCCAGCCGGGAATCGCCCGGATCGGTGATGTCGTGCACGGTTGCACCGCACCGAGCCAACCGCTGGCCGTCCACCACGGCGCGAACATTACCGCCCTGGCGCCGAACCCGATTAGGTTGAGCAGCGATGCCCAGCCAGTCCAACACACCCCGCGAGGCGCCACCGCTGCCGGCCGCACTGCTGGAGGCGTGGCCGGTGATCGCCGTCGGCGCCGGCGGTTGGCTGATTGCGACGGTGGCAGCGTTTGTGGTGCCGACCCTGGCAAGCTGGCGCCCGGTGACGGTGGCCGGGCTGGGAGTGGGGCTGCTGGGCACCGGTATCTTCTTGTGGCAGCGCGACGCGGTGCGTCGCGGCGCACGGGGCGCCCAGACCGGCCTGGACGCCAGCCGGCCCACCGGTCGAGCGGATCCGGACGAAACTGCACACCGAGGAGGACCGATGGCAGCGCCGCTGTTGCAGGCACAGATCGACATCGATGCACCAGCCGCCAAGGTGTGGGCGTTGATCGCCGATTTCAAACGGATGCCGCAGTGGAGCCCACAGTGTCGATGGATGAAACCGCTCGGCGCGCTGCGGGCCGGAACCCGCACCGTCAACATCAACCGCCGCGGCTACCTGTTCTGGCCCACCAGTTGTGTTGTCACCGAGGTCGTCCCGGAGCAGAAACTGGCGTTTCGGGTCACCACCAACGGCAGTGTTTGGAGCTACCAGCTGGAGCCGACGGCCACCGGAACCCGGGTGATCGAGAGTCGCCACGCTGAAAACGGCGTCACCGCGGTGTCGAGGCTGGCGACGAAGGCGTTCATGGGTGGGGCGACCAAGTTCGAACGCGAGTTGGTCGACGGCATGAACGCCTCGCTGCGACGCATCAAAGCGGCCGCGGAAGGCAGCTAGGGTTCCTCGGGTTCGGTGGCCGCGACGACGTCCAACAGGCCGTCATCGTAGGGGTCATGCGCCGGTGACCCACTGCCCGGCGGCGCCGGGGTGTCCGAGTGGGCGCCGCAGCCGTATTCGGCGTCGACCACCCGCCCGTCCGCGGACATGTCGTTGGCGCAGACGCCGAACATGCTGCCGAGCGCTCCGCCCAACGGAACATAGAAACCGCAGGTGCGGCACACCCGCCTGGTGGAGCGCGCCATCGCCGAACCCGGACCGTAGTCGCCGTCGTGCCAGCGTTGGGCCGCCTCGAACCGGCCCTGCGCACTAAGCACCCAGCGCCGGCCCAGGCCGACCTCGGCGGCGACATCGTCAACCCCGGGATCGCCGCTGGCGGTATAGCCCGGGACGAGCCGTCGATCGTCTCCAGCCGGCGGCAGCAGATCGCCGGGGCTCAGGTCTCCGGGCTTGATCCGCTGCTGCCACGGCACCCACTCGGGAGCCAGCAGCGCCGTCGGGCCCGGAACCAACACCACCTCGCTGATGGTGGCGTGTGCCGATCCGGGGTGGGCGGCCACCACGACCGCCCACTGCCAGCCGTGGTAGCCGTGCAGATGCGCGACGAACCGGTGCGTCGCGGCGGTCGAGTCTTCGTAGTCGACACCCAGGTGCTCACCGATCACGTCGGCGCCGTGGGTCTCCACGACCGCGGAGCGGGCCTGATCGACCGCTGCGGCCAGCACAGCCGGGACCGCCACCGGGTCAGCCGGTTGATCCAGGGTGGCTGCCCCCGATTCGGCGTTCGGTCCGGTCACGCTGGTCCCTTCTGTCCAATACCTCTTCAATACTGCCGCAGCACTCATCAATCAGCCACACCGATCGCCTGCCCGCCGGAGTCGTCGGCATAAGACAGAATTGACCCGTGTCTGCACGGCGGCGTGATCATCGCGGTTCGGATTCGGTGCGGGGTGCGCGGGCAGCTGCCAACCGCCGGCCGCGGAATGGGTCTTGGGGTGCCCATCCGGGCATGGCGAACTATCCAGCCGACCATGCCGGCCTGCGGCGACCCGGCCAGCCGGACCGATCGGCGCCGCTACCGAGCGCCAATCGGTACCTGCCACCGTTGCGCGAGTCGCCGCACCCGGCCGGTCATGCCCATCCGCCGGGTGGCTCGAGCAGCGCGGACCGAGTGACCGTCACCCGCGCGGCGGCGCAACGCAGTCGGGAGATGGGTACCCGAATGTACGGCCTGGTTCAACGGGCCGCCACCGCTGACGGCGCCGACAAATCCGGGCTGACGGCGCTGACCTGGCCGGTGATGGCAAACTTCGCCGTCGACTCCGCGATGGCCGTGGCGCTGGCGAACACGCTGTTCTTCGCCGCGGCAACCGGGGAGAGCAAGGGCAGAGTCGCGCTGTACCTGCTGGTCACCATCGCACCGTTCGCGGTGGTGGCCCCGCTGATCGGACCCGCTTTGGATCGGCTGCAGCACGGCCGCCGGGTTGCGCTTGCGCTGTCGTTCGTGCTGCGCACCGGTCTGGTCCTGACCTTGATCATGAACTACGACGGCGCTAGCGGCAGCTTTCCGTCGTGGGTGCTGTATCCGTGCGCGCTGGCCATGATGGTGCTGTCGAAGTCGTTCACCGTGCTGCGCAGTGCGGTGACACCGCGGGTGATGCCGCCGGCTATCGACCTGGTTCGCGTCAACTCCCGGTTGACGGTGTTCGGCCTGCTCGGCGGCACCATCGTCGGCGGCGGTATCGCCGCGGGGTTGGAGTTCACCTTTACCCACCTTTTCGAGCTGCCGGGCGCGCTGTTCGTCATCGTCGCCGTAACCATCGCCGGGGCGTGGCTGTCGATGCGGATTCCGCGCTGGGTGGAGGTCACCACCGGAGAAATCCCGACCACGTTGAGTTATCGGTACACCAGCGGTGCACGGCGACGTAGCTGGCCTGAGCACGTGCGGCGGGCCAGTGGTGCGCTGCGTCAGCCGTTGGGCCGCAACATCATCACCGCCGTGTGGGGTAATTGCACGATCAAGGCCATGGTCGGTTTTTTGTTCCTGTATCCCGCGTTTGTCGCCAAGGACCATGACGCCAGCGGCTGGGTGCAACTGGGGATCCTCGGGTTGATCGGCGCGGCCGCCGGGGTGGGCAACTTCGCCGGAAACTTCACCAGTGCCCGGCTTAAGTTGGGCAGGCCAGCGGTGCTGGTGGTGCGGTGCACCTTGGCGGTGACCGGTGTGGCCCTGGCCGCGGCGCTGGCCGGCACCTTGTTGGTGGTCGCCATCGCCGCCCTGGTTACCTCCGGGGCCAGCGCGATCGCGAAAGCGTCACTGGACGCGGCGCTGCAAGACGATCTGCCCGAGGAGTCGAGGGCGTCGGCGTTCGGGCGGACCGAAGCCACTTTGCAGCTGGCCTGGGTGCTGGGCGGCGCCCTCGGCGTGCTGGTCTACACCGACTTGTGGGTGGGTTTCACCGCGATATCCGCTCTGTTGATTCCGGGGCTGGCACAGACCGTGCTGTCGTTCCACGGCGACTCGCTGATCCCGGGTTTCGGGGGCAATCGACCGGTGCTGGTCAACCAGGAGGGCGCCCGCCCCGGCGCCGATGCCGCGCGGGTGACGAGCCGGTGAGATACCGCGTTGCCGTGTTTTTCGCGGTGCTGGTGTTGCTCGCAGCGGCCGGGGCGGGCGCCGGTGCCTGGGTGCTGGCACGTCGCGGCACCCCGCAACGGCCCCAGATCAGCGCGTATTCCAACGGCCACCTGACCCGGGTCGGGCCGTACCTGTATTGCGATGTGTTGGATCTCAACAACTGCCGGATCACCAAAGCCCAGGGCGAGTTGGCGGTGAACTCACGCAACCCGGTCCAGTTATCGGTGGACGGGGTGATCGGGCGGGCGCCGTGGCGCCTGCTGCGGGTGTATGAAAATCCGAACGACACCACCACTACGCTGTTCCGGCCGGATACCACCCGAGCGGTCACCATTCCCACCGTGGATGCGCAGCGCGGTCCGCTGAGCGGTCTGGTGGTGCAGCTGCTCACCCTGGTCGCCGACCCGGCCGGCGAGTTGTACGACGTGCCGCACGCCGAGTGGTCGGTGCGCGTGCTGTGGAGTTGACCATCACCGTTGCGCGCCGTGACCGGCCGGTACCTTTTCCGGTTCTGCTGTCGGGCCAGGCGGACTGCCGTCACCGAATGGCCTGCCGCCCAGGCTTTCCCGGCCGTGCGAGCTGAGCCAATTGGACAGCTCCGGGCCGTCGGGAACGATCCGGGTCGGATTGACATCGGTGTGCACGAGGTAGTAGTGCTGCTTTATCTGGACGAAGTCCACGGTGTCACCGAAGCCTGCCGTCTGGAATAGGTCGCGCGCGTAGGCCCACAGCACCGGCATCTCGGACAGCTTGGTCCGGTTGCACTTGAAATGTCCGTGGTACACCGCGTCGAAGCGGACCAAGGTGGTGAACAGCCGCACATCGGCTTCAGTGATGGTGTCGCCCATCAGGTATCGCCGCTCGGTCAGCCGCTCGCTCACCCAGTCCAATGCAGTGAACAACCGATCGTACGCGGCGCTGTAAGCGTCCTGGCTTCCGGCGAAGCCGCACCGGTACACACCGTTGTTGACCTCGGTGTAGATTCGCCGGTTCACCTCGTCGATCTCTTGCCGGAGCGGTTCGGGGTACAGTTGCGGCGCCCCGCTGCGGTGGTAAGCGGCCCATTCGGTACTGAAATCCAGTGTGATCTGCGCAAAGTCGTTGCTGACCACTTGACCGCTCGGCACGTCGACGAGGGCCGGGACGGTGATGCCGCGTTCATAGCCCGGGAATCGTTTGAAGTAAGCGTCTTGCAGTCGGGGGATTTTCAGCACCGGATCGACCCCTGCGGGGTCCAGGTCGAACGTCCAGCTGCGCTCATCGTGGGTCGGACCACAAAAGCCGATCGAGATCGCCTTTTCCAGTCCGAGCAGCCGGCGCACGATGATGGCGCGGTTGGCCCACGGGCAGGCCCGGGCGACGATCAGCCGGTAGCGGCCCGGCTCGACCGGATACCCGTCCCGGCCATCGGCGGTGATCCTGGTGCTGATGTAGCGGGTGTCCCGGTTGAACTCGCCGCCGGCCACATAGGAACCCATGCCCGCGGTGGATCAGGTGCGCGACACCGTCAGGAATCGACGCGCCACGTTGGGCTGGTCGGACGCGCCCGGCTGCCAGGACGCGATCCACGGTCCGGTGCCTTCGCTCTGGTCCAGAACGCCGTCCTCGAGCCAGCGGTACCGGTCCTCCAGTACCCCGCGCGCCAATGCAACGTCGGTGCTGTCGGTGTTGGTCCACAGGGCGTCGAACAACGCCTCGACCCGCAACACGGACTGCCGGCAGAAGGCATCGGCCAACTCGTATGCCTGTTCTCCTGCGGCCGGGTCTTCGGCGCGGTGCGCTTCGGCCCGAACACACGCCGCCGACATGGCGAACAACTCCGCGCCGATGTCCACGATGCGGCCGAGGAAGCCTTGCTTTTGTTCCAGACCCGCCTGCCACCGGGCCATCCCGTAGAAAGTGTTGCGGGCCAGTTTGCGAGAGCGGCGCTCGACGAAACGCAGGTGCCGCGCTAGCCGGCCGAACCGCCGGTATGCACCGGGCAGTTGTCCTTTGCCAAACGCCAGTGGCGGCAACCACTTTGCGTAGAAGCCGCTGGCCCGCATCGCCGCTACCGCCTTCTGCCCGAGACTGGCTTTGGGGTTCGCCAGGTCACCCGCAGCGGACAGGTGCGGATCGACCGCCTCGCGTGCGATCAGCAGGCGCATGATCTCGTCAGCGCCCTCGAAGATCCGGTTGATCCGCAGGTCGCGCACCAGTTGTTCGGCCGGTACGGCTCGTTCACCGCGTGCGGCAAGGGATTCCGCGGTCTCATAGCCTCGACCACCCCGGATCTGCACCAGTTCGTCGGCGATGACGCAAGCCATCACGCTGGACCACAGTTTGGCTAGCGCGGCCTCGATCCGGATGTCGTTGCGGCCCTCGTCGGCCATCCGGCCCGACAGATCCAGCGCGGCTTCCAGCGCGTAGCCGGTAGCGGCGATGAACGAGATCTTGTGAGCCACCGCGGCATGCTTGCCGACCGGCTTGCCCCACTGCACCCGCTCGCGCGACCATTCCCGCGCGATCTTCAGCGACCACTTGGCCGCTCCGGCCGCCATCGCCGGAATGGCCAGCCGGCCGGCGTTCAACGTGGTCAGCGCGATCTTGAGGCCGTCACCTTCGCGGCCGACCAGGTTCTCGGCCGGCACCCTGACCTGATGCAAGCGGGTTACCCCGTTTTCGATGCCGCGCAGCCCCATGA
The DNA here is from genome assembly GCA_964590745.1 of uncultured Mycobacterium sp. GTDB lineage: Bacteria > Actinomycetota > Actinomycetes > Mycobacteriales > Mycobacteriaceae > Mycobacterium. The sequence goes on from CAZPZQ010000078.1 coordinate 8,510, forward strand.
ACTGGTTCCGCCGCTCCACGGTGATGCCCGGCGAGTCGGCCTCCACCACAAACGCGCTGATTCCGCCGCGGTGCCCGTCGCTTTTCGGTACCCGAGCCATGACCACCAGCAGATCGGCCACCACGCCGTTGGTGGTCCACAGCTTCACCCCGTTCAGTTCGTAGGCCTGCCCGTCGTCCACCGGTGTCGCCGTCGATGCCAGTCGTGCCGGGTCGGAGCCGACGTCGGGTTCGGTGAGCAGGAACGCCGAGATCGCTCCGGCAGCACAGCGCGGCAGGAACTTGGCCTTCTGCTCTTCGGTTCCAGCCAGCTTGAGCGGTTCGGGAACACCGATCGACTGATGCGCGCTCAGCAGCGCACCGAAACTGGCGTGGATGCTGGAGATCATCATCAAGACTCGGTTGTAGGCGACCTGCGACATGCCCAGGCCGCCGTACTCGGTCGGTATCTTCAGACCGAAACAGCCCAGTTCGGCAAGTCCTTTGACGTATTCGTCGGGGATCTTGGCGTCGCGTTCGATGACACTGCCGTCGACGGTTTGGAGAAATTCACGCACCTTGGCCAAGAAAGCCTCGGTGCGCGCCGCGTCGTCGTCGGACGGCCGGGGAAACGGGTGAATGAGGTCCAGCGGAAAGCGACCGAGGAACAGCCCCTTAGCGAAGGACGGCTTGTCCCAACCGCTTTCTCGGGACTCCTCGGCAACCGCGCGCGCCTCCTCCTCGGTGACCTGGATTTGCTGTGTCATCGGAGACCTCCTGACGGTGACGACACTCGTTGAGCACCTATCGACCAGTGTTCCCTGTTTGCGGTGGCCGGTACACCTCGCCCCACGAAGTCGCAAGAATCAGCGGTTGTCATGCGTCCAGTTCCCGCGCCACCGCCCGCACCACCTCGGAGACCCGGCGGGCCGTCTTGCGGTCCGGATAGCGGCCCTTGCGCAACTCGGGCTGCACTGCACTTTCCAGCAGGGTGATCATGTCCTCAACCATCCCGTGCAACTCGTCGGGGCCGTGCCGGTGCTCGGCGGGGGCATCGCGGCGGGCCCGGGCCAAACTCGGCGGCGGGTCGATGAGTTTCACCGTCAGCGCCTGTGGTCCGCGCCGGCCGGAAGCGATACCGAACTCGACCCGCTGGCCGGCTTTGAGGCCGTCCACACCCTCCGGGAGCGCCGAGGCCCGGACGTAGACGTCCTCGCCGTCCTCTTGGGAGATGAAGCCGAAGCCCTTCGCGGCGTCGTACCACTTCACCCGGCCGGTCGGCACTGGTCTCACCTGCTTGTCTGATCAGTCACATCGATGGGCGACACAACGAAGCGTCCCGCCGGCGCAGGACGCGATGACTGCTGATCTTACTCAGATGCGGGCCGACGAAGCACCTCGGTTCACTCGGTAAGCTGGTGGCGCCGCTGGAGGAGATATGCACCTGGATTCAAACGTGATCTTGATCTTCAGCGGTTCCTGGCTGCCCCCCGGGCACCGAGCGAGTGCGATGGCGGCGACGACCCCGGTCGCCGATGCGCCATTAGCGCTTGCCGGCCCAAACGAACCCCGGGTTCCGCTGGTGGCAACCGACCAGCAACTTGCCCCAGTCGATTCACCGGGCCGACCGGATCGGTACACGAATGACATTGAACCCCCGCGCCATACAGACCACGCCACAGCAGGAGGACACCGCCGAAGGCACTGAAATAACTCCCCGGCAAGCCGCTGAGCAGACCACCCGAGAAGAGTTTGACCGGGCCGTTGAGAAAGCTATCGCCGGCGAGATGCCGACCTCGGGTCCGCTGGTGGATACCTTTGGACGGGTCCACACCGACCTGCGCATATCGCTGACCGATCGATGCAATCTGCGCTGCACGTACTGCATGCCAGCCGAAGGCTTGGACTGGATACCCAGCCAACACCTGCTGCAGGACGACGAGTTGATCCGGCTCATGCGTCTGGCGGTGACCCGACTGGGCATCACCGACATCCGGTTCACCGGCGGTGAACCGCTGTTGGCCCGCCACCTCGAGGACGTGATCGCAGCCGCGGCGAACCTACAACCGCGCCCGGAAATCTCGCTCACCACGAACGGTCTCGGCTTGGCGCGGCGGGCCGGCGCCCTGGTAGCCGCGGGACTGGACCGCATCAACGTGTCACTGGACACTATCGACCGCGAGCACTTCGCCCGGATCACCCGACGAGACCGGCTTGATGATGTGCTCGACGGCCTGGCCGCCGTCAAGAAGGTCGGCATGGAACCGGTCAAGGTGAACGCCGTCCTCGACCCGACCATCACCGGCGCGGACGTGGTGAACCTGCTGCGGTTCTGCCTGCAGCAGGGCTACCAGTTGCGGGTCATCGAGATGATGCCGCTCGACGCCGAGCGCAAGTGGAAGCGCGATGCCGGCCTCAACGCCGACAAAGTGCTGGCCGTGTTGCGTGAACATTTCCGGCTGCGCCCCGATCCGGCGCCGCGCGGATCGGCCCCGGCCGAGCTGTGGCTGGTTGACGAGGACGGCGACACACCGGCCGGCAAGGTCGGCATTATCGCCTCGGTATCGCGTCCGTTCTGCGGAGACTGTGACCGGACCCGGCTGACCGCCGACGGCCAGATGCGCAACTGCCTGTTCGCCAACCAGGAAACCGACCTTCGCGCTCTGCTGCGCGACGGTTCTGATGACGACGCTATCGAGCAGGCCTGGCGAGCCGGCATGTGGGCTAAAAAGGCCGGCCACGGCATCAACGACCCCCGGTTCATTCAGCCGGACCGGCCGATGAGCGCGATCGGCGGCTGACCGGTGACCGATCAGTCCGACGCCGGCACCGCAATCGCGGTCACCGTTCGTTACTTCGCGGCAGCGCAAGCTGCCGCCGGGCTGGAATCGGAAACCGTCACCGTCCCGGCCGGCGCCACCGTGGCTGATTTGGTCGACGGCCTGGCCGATCGCGACCCGCGGCTGGCGACGGTGCTCGGCCGTTGCTCCTACCTGCGCAACGGGGTGGCCGTGCGCCGCCGGGACATCGCGTTGAGTCCGGGCGAAACGATCGACGTATTACCCCCATTCGCCGGGGGATAACATGATTTGCGTCACATAACGAATTGATAACGGTGCGGCAACGGCTTGATCGCACCGCTCTGACCAGGCCAGATGCGTCGGCGTCCTGCGCTTTCGCTGATCAGCGCTAGTGGAAACGCCGTCGTTGCGCCAGGCGTGACGAGACGGTCTGGACCCGTTACGGTACTTCCCCGGGCGTGCCGAGCCCTTCCCGATCGGTTCGCCTTTCCCCTCCTGTAGCGCCGAACTCCATCCGACGGGACGGGGAATACCGACGAGCACGACGGATGGAGGCGGGGGACCCACCGGGTCCGCCGATAGCGGACCTGGGACCGCATCCGGTCCCTTGGGGTGAAGCCGATGTCACCCAGACCTCGGCCGGGCAGCCTCTCCAGCCCGAACCCGACAGCTGACCTCGCAGGCGTGAAATCGGGAGGTCACCACCA
>CAZPZQ010000079.1:0-11990 GCA_964590745.1 uncultured Mycobacterium sp.
CCGCCGTAGCCGGAGCCGTAGCTCCAGATCTCCCGGGTCTCCGGGAAGTGGGTGATGTACTTGGTTTCGTTGCACGGCCACCGCACGTCGTCTTTGCGGTTGCCGTCGTCGTCGACGAGCGGAGCACCCACCGAATGCAGGCCCTTGACGAAGGCGCCGTCGGTACCGATCTTCTGCAGCGCCGCGGTGCCCATCCGGGTCATGATCCGCATCGACGCCACCACGTAGGCCGAGTCGGTGATCTCAATGCCGAGTTTGGGGTCGTCGTCGCTCAGGGGGCCCATGCAGAACGGGATCACATACATGGTGCGGCCCCGCATGCAGCCCCGGTACAAGTCGGTCATGATGGCCCGCATCTCATCGGGATCCATCCAATTGTTCGTCGGGCCAGCGCCGTCCTCGGTGTGGGTACAGATGAAGGTTCGCGACTCGACCCGAGCGACGTCCGCGGGGTCGGACAGGACCAGGTAAGAATTCGGTTTCTTGGCTTCGTCGAGTTTGACCGCGGTGCCGACGTCCACCAACTGGGTCATCAGCCGATTCCATTCCGCCTCTGAGCCATCCGACCATTCCACCCGGTCGGGTTGGGTGAGTTCGGCCACCTGCTCGACCCAGGCCACCAGCTCACGGTGCTTCGTCGGTGCGGCGTCCAGACCGGGAATGGTCGCTGAGGTCATCGGGAACTCTCCTGTGTCGATCCGTAGGGAACGTGTCCGCCGCCCGCCCGTTCATTTGTTAACTGAAGGTTACCGTGGCTAGCCGGTTGCCACGAAAGCGGGCAACTGTTAGGTCAGCCACGTGCAGGCAGCAGCTTTGCTCTGGGTACCCGTTATGGCAGCTCCGCACGCACCGCATCGAGCGCCCGCCGCAGGGCCGGTAGCTCTTGCTCGCGCGCCGCGGCCGCGCGGGCAGCCGCCGCGGCGTGTTCGGCAAGCTCGGCGTCCAGCCCACCGATCCGGTCCGCGAGCTGCTCAGCCGCGGCTTCGTTGCGGTCGGCCAGCGCGGCCGTAAGCGTCTCCTCGGCGGCGAGCACCCGCAGCGCAACCAATTCCTCGGCGGTGGACCGCGCGGCGGCCACCAGGTCCGTTATCCATCGATCGAGCACCGCCCGGTCGTGCAGCAAGCTGCGGGTCCGCAGCACCCAGATCGCCACCGCCAGCCCCACCATCAGACAGGCCGCCGTTCCGGCCGCGGTGAACCCGGCGGCCAGGTCGGCGAACAGTCGACTCGACGTCAAGCCGACACCCAGCCCGAAGCCGGCCCCCAGCAACGTCATCAACTGGGTTTCCAGCCGGCGAGACTGCCGGGCCGGCGCCACCACCTCGACCTGCGGCGGCGCGTCGGCCGGCCGCAGGTTTCCGATCGGCAAACCTAACTCGTGCGCGACATCCAATAGGTGCGCCGAAGCGCCCCGGTCCACCTCGGCGATGACCTCGCTGATCCGGCTCCGGGCGTACGTCTCGAAATCGGGCAGTCGTGCTCGGGTCAGGTCCGCCACGTCCTCGTGCAGTTCAGCGCGGACCGAGCTGCAGCGGTTGCGAGCGAAATAGGACAGTTGCACCCGGGCCTTTGCCACCCGACTGCGCAACGCGATGGCTCGCTCGGCCTTCAATAGCCGTCGTTGGCGTAACGCAGTGTCGCGTTGTTCGCGCAGTGCGGCCATCCGGGCACGTCGGCCGGTGGCCTCAGCGTCTTGCTGATAGCAGCGGACAGCCGACAGCAGCCGGGCTTCCCATTGTCGCAGGGCGTTTCGTCGCTGCAGAGTTGCGTCGGAGAGTTGCTTTTCCACCGCGGCAACCAGGCCGTCGACGCGCGGTTCGCCCACATCGGGCCGCGCTGCCACGGCGATCCACGGCATCCGGCGGTACCGCGGCGCGTACCCGGACATGGTGGTTCGGGCGGCCTGCAGGATCTGCGGCCACTGGCGGTGCACGTCGACCTTGGACACCACACCGATAACCGCGTCGGTGTGGACGGCTGCCGCGTCGAGTAACGCGCAGTCGGATTCGGTCACGGCTGCGGCCGCCGACACCACGAACACCACCGCCATCGGCGCCTCGTCGGCAGCCAAGTCCGTCGTCTCGACGAAGGCGCGGTCTGACAGCCGGTCCCGCAGCGCGGCCAGCACCCCGGTCACCCCGGCCAACCAGGGGCCAGTCACCAAGACCGCGTCGCGGCGACGCACCGCCGACCGGCAAAGCCGCGGCGCGATCGCGTTGACCAACTGGTCCACCTCGACCGTTGAGCCGGTCATCCGGATTTCCGCGCCGACGACCAAAGCCGCAGCGACCCCCTGGTGATGTCGGCTGCACAGGCGCGATGCAGCCCGCCGACGGGCCCACTGCCGTAGCGCTGCCAGTGGGCCGCCCGCTGGAGCTGCGCGGTGGGCTGCTCGGCTGGGTCAATGGTCAAACCGGCTGCTTCGATTACGCTCACCGCCGCTGCCATCCGAGCCGCCGCGGTGTCATCCGATGACAGGAACTCGCCTATCCGGCCATCGCTGACGGCCAGCGCCGCCAACCGGGCCACGCCGTCGAACAACCGCTGGTAGTGCACCGTCGCGGCGACGGCGTCCAGTCGCCGCACCACCGCGTCGAGTCCGCTGAACTGACGCAGCCGCGCACCTACTTGGTCAATGCCCCCGCCGCGCTGGATGGCATCCACCGCATGGGTGATCCCGGACAGGTCGATGGTGTCACACAACCGCCGCCGCAGCCGGCTCGGGACCGGATGCTCGCCGGCCACGAAGTGGTCCGCGCAGCAGACATCGGCGGGCTTGGCGGCCAGCACCTGCAGCGCATCCCAGAGTGCGTCGTCAATTCGGTTATCCAGGGCGGCCACCGCCGGTAACGCCGCCATCGGCACGACCGGCGCCGACATTCGCGCCGAGACGGCGGCCGCCGTTGCCGCCCCGGCCAGGTCTTTTTTGTTCAGCACCACCAGAACCGGCAGCCGCGCGGCCGCGACAGCGGCGGTGTCCTCGGGTTTGGCCACCTCGGCGACGACGTGCACCAGCACGTCGGCAGTGTGCGGCGCGGTGACCGCTGTACCAACGCATTCCAGTGCCCGCATGACGGTGCGCCGGCCCGATCCGCCGCGCCCAGCCACCGCAACGCGTATCGGGGCGGCCACCCGCTCGGCGATCTCCATCACTCGCCGATCCGATACTTCGGTGGCGAAGCGGAGCAGTTTTTCGCCGAAAACCTGGCTTCGCTGTCCGCTCACGGTGCCCACCCCCGCGAATTCCCCTGCCACGACCGCTCCATCCTGCTGTACCGGATCGTGGCAGCTGCGCCGACTCGGCGCGAGTCACCCATAGCTGTCACCATCGAAGACAACTGTTGGGTATCAATGTGGGCCGCGGCGTGAGTACGCCGGGGTTCATGGGCCACGATGGACGGATGAGCGCGCAGTGCGAGAGTAAGCCCGCTGGGCCGGCCGCAGTGCCGGACAGCGCCGCGCCGGCACCGCGTTATCCTCGCAACTTCAGTTTCCGATCCCGCCGCTCGGCACTCTCCCCCGCTCAACAGCGAACCTGGCAGCGGTTCTGGCCAGAACTCGGGGCGGACGTCCCGCCGCCCGGCCAACCCGGGCGAGCGACATTGCTGCACCCGCCCACCTGGTTCGGGCGCGACGCTCCGGTGGTGCTGGAGATCGGTAGCGGGGCCGGCACGTCGACGCTGGCAATGGCCCGAGCTGAGCCGGACATCGATGTGATCGCCGTCGACGTCTACCGGCGGGGTCTCGCGCAGTTGCTCTCCGCGATCGACCGGGAAGGCATCACCAATATCCGATTGATCCGCGGCGACGCCGTCGACGTGCTGGAACACCTGATCGCACCGGTGTCACTGGCCGGGGTCCGGGTATTTTTTCCCGATCCGTGGCCTAAAGCACGACATCACAAACGGCGGCTGCTGCAGCCGGCCACCGTCGCGCTGATCGCCGAGCGGCTGCGGGCCGGTGGTGTGCTGCACGTTGCGACCGACCACTCGGGCTACGCTGAGCAGATCGCCGAGGCCGGGGATGCCCAGCCCGGGTTGCATCGGGTGCCAGCGGACGCCGCATTGCCCATCTGCGTCGTCCGCCCCGTCACGAAATATGAAGCGAAAGCTCGGGATGCCGGCCGTGCCGTCACCGAGCTGCTCTGGGAGAAGCGACATCGATGAGCCGCGCCGTCGACGATGCAGTGCGCAGCGATGCAGTGGGGGCACCACCCGCTTGCCGGGGACGCAGCGATGAGGAGGAGCGGCCCAGATGAGCCTGACCGAAGCAGTGACCGCCGAGCTTCCGCAGCCGCCGCCCGGGCACACCGGAACGGCTCGGGGTGTGTTGCTCGTGTGGGATGCTCCGAACCTCGACATGGGTCTCGGCGCGATCCTCGGCCGACGGCCCACCGGAGCGGAACGGCCCCGGTTTGACGCGCTGGGCCGCTGGCTGTTGAGCCGCACCGCGGAAGTCTCGGCGAACCACCCGGACATCTCGGTCGAGCCCGAGGCCACCGTGTTCACCAACATCGCGCCGGGCAGCGCCGATGTGGTTCGACCGTGGGTGGAGGCGTTACGTAACGTGGGTTTCGCGGTGTTCGCCAAACCGAAGATCGACGAGGACACCGATGTCGACGGCGACATGCTGGCGCACATCGCGCTGCGCCGCGATGAGGGGCTGGCCGCGCTGGTGGTGGCGTCCGCCGACGGCCAGGCCTTCCGCGGCCCACTGGAGGACCTGGCCGCGGCCGGCGTGCCGGTTCAGGTGCTCGGATTTCGTGAACACGCAAGTTGGGCGCTAGCCTCGGATACCTTGGAGTTCGTTGACCTGGAGGAGATCCCCGGCGTCTTCCGGGAACGGTTGCCGAGGATCAGCCTGGATTCGCTGCCGGAACAGGGCGCGTGGCTGCAGCCGTTCCGGCCGCTGGCCTCGCTACTGACTTCACGCGTGTGACAACTAGAGAACCGGCTGCAGGTCGCGGGAGACTATTTTCAGCAGATTCAGTAAGGAGCGCAGGTGTTCGCCTGGTGGGGTCGAACCGTATATAACTACCGGTTCATCGTAATCGGTGTCATGGTGGCGCTCTGTCTCGGTGGCGGAGTGTTCGGCGTAAGCCTGGGCGATCACGTCACCCAGAGTGGTTTCTACGACGACAACAGTCAGTCGGTGCGGGCTTCGGTGCTGGCCGACGAAGTGTACGGGCGCGACCGGACCGGGCACGTGGTCGCGGTGTTCCCCGCACCGAATGGCAAAACCGTCGACGATCCGGTCTGGTCGAAGAAGGTCAGCGATGAACTCAACGCCTTCGTCAAAGACCATCCGGACCAGGTGATCGGATGGGCGGGTTATCTGCGTGCACCGGATTCGGACAGCCACGTCGTTCAGGGCATGAAGACCGCCGACAAGAAATACACCTTCGCGTCGATTCCGCTCAAAGGCGACGACGACGACACCATTTTGAACAATTACAAAGACATCGCAGCCGACTTACAAAAGCTCGACGGCGGCAACGTGGAGCTCGCCGGGTTGGAGCCGGTGTCCGACGGGCTGACCGGGACCATCGCCAAAGACCAGAAGCGAATGGAAGTGCTGGCGTTGCCGCTGGTGGCGGTGGTGCTCTTCCTGGTGTTCGGCGGGGTGGTAGCTGCCTTCCTGCCGGTGCTGGTGGGCGGCCTGGCCATCGCGGGGGCGCTGGGCATCCTGCGGTTCACCGCCATGTTCGGTCCGGTGCATTTTTTCGCCCAGCCGGTGGTGACGATGATCGGTCTGGGCATCGCGGTCGACTACGCGCTGTTCGTGGTGAGCCGATTCCGGGAGGAGATCGCCGAGGGCTACGACACCGAGGCGGCGGTACGCCGAACGGTGATCACCGCTGGACGCACCGTGACGTTCTCGGCGGTGCTGATCGCCGTCTCGGCGGTCAGCATGCTGGTCTTTCCGCAGGGATTCCTGAAGTCGCTGACCTACGCGATGATCGCCGCGGTGATGTTGTCGGCGATCCTGTCGATCACTATCTTGCCGGCCGCGTTGGGGGTGCTGGGTCAGCATGTCGATGCGCTCGGAGTCCGCACGCTGTTCCGGGTACCATTCCTGGCCAACTGGAAACCGTCTCGGGTCTATCTGAATTGGCTGGCCAATCTGCTGCAGAAGACCAAGACGCGCGACGAGTTGGAACACGAGTTCTGGGGCAAGCTGGTCAACCGGGTGATGAAGCGTCCCCTGCTGTTCGCCATCCCGATCGTCGTCGCCATGATCTTGCTGATCATTCCGCTGGGCAAAATGACGCTCGGTGGTTTCAGCGAGAAGTACCTGCCCCCGGACAACGCCGTCCGAGTCTCGCAGGAGCACTTCGACCAACTCTTCCCCGGCTACCGCACCGAGCAGTTGACCCTGGTGATCCAATCCGAGAAGAACCAACCGGTCACCGACCAACAGGTGGCCGATGTCCGCAACCGGGCGATGGCGGTCAGCGGATTCATCGACCCCGACGACGATCCGGCCGAGATGTGGCAGGAACGGCCCTACGCGGAGGGCGGCTCGAAGGATCCGTCGGTACGGGTCATTCAAAACGGCCTGGTCAACCGCAACGACGCCGCTAAAAAGGTCAGCGAGCTCCGCGCTATCGCACCACCCAAAGGCTTGGACGTGATGGTCGGCGGAACCCCGGCCTTAGAACAGGACAGCATCCACGGCATTTTCTCCAAGCTGCCGCTGATGCTGGTGATCCTGCTCACCACCACCACCCTGCTGATGTTCCTGGCGTTCGGGTCCCTGGTGCTGCCGATCAAGGCGACGGTGATGAGCGCCCTGACCCTGGGTACCACGATGGGCATTCTGACCTGGATATTCGTCGACGGCCACTTCTCTTCGCTGCTGAATTTCACCGCGACGCCGCTGACCGCGCCGGTGATCGGCATGATCATCGCGATCGTCTTCGGCCTGTCCACCGACTACGAGGTGTTTCTGGTCTCCCGGATGGTCGAGGCTCGAGCGAACGGCCTGTCGACCGCGGAGGCCATCCGGATCGGCACCGCAACCACCGGTCGGATCATCACCGCCGCCGCGACGGTGCTGGCCGTGGTGGCCGGCTCGTTCGTGTTCTCCGAACTCGTGATGCTGAAATACCTGGCCTTCGGGTTGATGGCGGCGCTGCTGCTGGACGCCACCGTGGTACGGATGTTCCTGGTGCCATCGGTGATGAAGCTGCTCGGCGACGACTGCTGGTGGGCACCGCGGTGGATGAAACGAGTGCAGAACCGGATCGGGTTGGGCGAGATTCACCTGCCCGACGAGCGCAAACGCCCCGCGACCCGTCCGGTCAGACAGGCCCTGGCCGGTGCGGGCGCACCGGCCGTCCCGAAACCGCGTCCGGCGCTGGACCCGACCCATCCCGTCCCGGCGGGCAGTTCACGTCCAGCGGTGCGTGCCGAGGACGCGCAACCGGTTGCCGACACCCCATCGCGCGCCGGGACCACTCGGATGCGGGTCGGTCCGCAACAAAAGCCGGACGAGCCACCGACGACGCGCCTCGCCACCGGACCCAACGCCGACCGTACGGTCAAATTGCCCACCGCCCGGCCGGACCGGGACATCGAGTCGTGGCTCGGCGAATTGCGCGACGACCCCACCGCGCGCCTGCCAGAACCGGACATAAAACCCTCGCAGCACACCCGTGCGGTGCCGCCGGCGTCCCCATCCGATGACAAAACCCGGTCCATCCCAACACGGAAAAACAGTGCCGGTGACCATCCCGGACGGCCGCCAGCCGAATCGGATGAGACTGCACCCACCACTACCTTTCCGGCGCAGGACGCTCAACCGGCCACCGAGAAACTGACCACGCCCGAACAATCAGGAAACGGCGCCAAGCAGACCCGTCCACGCCGCGGTGGCGGCCTCAGCGCGCGAGAACTGCTGCGGCGCGAAGGCCGGTACTGATCGACGTTTGTTCGACTTCGGTCACGGCTCGACGGTATCCGGCTCGGCATGGATGCCGACCGGGCGCTCCTCGGCGGCCTGCGCGGCAGCCTCCGCACCAGAGCCGGAACCGATCAGGACCCGTACCGCCCGGTCGATGAAGGCGATCGTCGGCACCGCCAGGAAGGCACCGACGATGCCGGCCAGAATGCCGCCGGTGGATATCCCCAGAACCACCGCAAGCGGATGGATCGATACTGCGCGGCCCATCACCAGTGGCTGCAGCACGTGGGTTTCCAGTTGGTTCACCGCGATGATCACCCCGAGGGTGATCAGGGCGTAGATCCAGCCCTTGGCGATCAAGGCGACCAATACCGCCAGAAATCCGGTGATCACCGCGCCCACCAGCGGGATGAAGGCTCCGAGGAAAACCAACGACGCCAGCGGCAGCGCCAGCGGCACCGTCATGATCGCCAGGCCGACCCCGATACCGACTGCGTCGACCAACGCCACCAAAAACGTTGCCCGCACATAGCCGATCAACGACTCGAACCCGGCGATACCGGCGGCGTGCACCTTGTCGCGCACGTCGCCGGGAACGATCTTGACCACGAACTGCCAGATGTTCCGGCCGCCGTACAGGAAGAAGATCATTGCGAACAACACCACGAAAACGCCGGTGACGATCTTGGTGATGGCTTCCGCGGTCGACAGCGCTCCGCTGGTCAGTTTGGCCTGATTGTTGCGCAGGGTGTCGATCGCGGTGTTGCCGATGTTGTCGATCTGGTCTCGGCTCAGGTGCAACGGGCCTTCGATCAACCACCGCTGCGTCGAGTTGATCACCTGCGTCACCTGTTCGACCAAGCCGGGCACCCCGTCGACGAACTCGCTGATCACGAAACTCAGCAGGCCGGTCAGCAACGCCAGACCGCCCAGCAACAGCAGAAACACCGCCAGGCCGCGGGCTACGCCGTGCCGGTCCAGCCAGTCCACGCCGGGCAGCAACAAGGCGGACAACATCAACGCCAGCGCCACCGGAACGAAGATCACCTCGAGGCGTTTGACGATCAACAACACCGTCAGCACCGCGGCCAGCAAAACCAGCAGCCGCCACGACCACGCCGCAGCTTTTCGGACCAGCGGATGTACGGATTCATCTGCCGTAGCGGACATTCCGGTAGCGTAACGACAAGATAGCGGAGTCCACACGGCGGGCGGTTTTCCGGGTCCGCGCGGCTACCCTTAACACCCGTGTCGTACGGCGCGTACCCGGGCCGCAGCGCGGTCGAAGAACAACCCCATCCCGGCCGGTACCGGTGGGTGCGCTGGGTAATTCTCGGTGTCGTCGCGCTCGTGCTCGCGGTGGAAGCGGCGCTGGTGTGGGACCAGTTGGCCAAGGCTTGGCAAAGTCTGCGCGCGGCGAACCGGTGGTGGCTGCTGGCCGCGGTACTGGCCGCCGGGGCGTCCATGCACAGCTTTGCCCAGATCCAGCGGACCTTGCTGAAGTCCGCCGGTGTGCACGTCAAGCAGGGGCGATCAGAGGCGGCGTTCTACGCGGCCAACTCGCTGAGCACGACGCTGCCGGGCGGGCCGGTGTTGTCGACGACGTTTCTGTACCGACAGCAGCGGCTCTGGGGGGCCTCGCCGGTGGTGGCGTCCTGGCAGCTGGTGATGTCGGGGGTGCTGCAGACCGTCGGGTTGGCCGTCTTGGGTCTGGGCGGTGCCTTCCTGCTCGGCGCCAAGAACAACCCGTTCTCGCTGCTCTTCACCCTCGGCGGGTTCGTCGCGTTGTTGGTGCTCGGCCAGGCGGTGGCTTCTCGCCCCGACCTCATCGACGGGATCGGCGTTCGGGTGCTGTGCTGGTTCAACTCGGTGCGGAACAAGCCGGCCGGCACCGGCTTGGCGGCCTGGCGCAAGACGCTCACCCAACTGGAATCGGTCAGCATGGGCCGGCGCGACCTGTCGCTGGCGTTCAGCTGGTCATTGTTCAATTGGATCGCCGACGTCGCCTGTCTGGGCTTTGCGGCCTACGCGGCCGGCGGCAACGCGTCCGTGGCCGGCCTGACGGTGGCTTACGCGGCAGCCCGGGCGGTCGGCACCATCCCGCTGATGCCGGGCGGTCTGCTGGTGGTCGAGGCGGTGCTGGTGCCCGGTCTGGTGTCCAGTGGCATGTCGTGGCCGGACGCCATCTCGGCGATGCTGGTCTACCGGTTGATCAGTTGGCTATTCATTGCCGCCATCGGGTGGGTGATGTTCTTCTTCATGTTCCGCACCGAGAACGACGTCGACCCCGACGCCGCCGTCGCGGCCGTCGACGCCTGCGCCTGACGGCCGGCCACCGACACCAGCACGGCGGCGGTGCTGGCACCGCCCACGGCCAGCATCCGAGCAGCTCAGACCCGACGGAACCGGACTAAGTTCGCCGCATGCTGCGGTAGGCTCGCAACACGCAATGCGCGCGACTGCCGGGGGCCGCGGGGAGAGCGGGGAGAACACAAATCCAGCAGTTCATGATGCATCTCAGCAGCAACCTGCGCAGATTCCGCTGGCTGGTCTTCACAGGTTGGTTATTGGTGCTGCTGCCTGCCGTCTACCTGGCCGCCACCGGATCGGGTCAACTCACCGGCGGCGGCTTCGAGGTGCATGGATCCCAGTCGCTGCACGTGCAGTACCAGCTCGAGGACCACTACCCCGACCAGGGCGCGTCGCCGCTGGCGTTGGTGGCCGCGCCCCGGGCTGACGCCAGCTACCAGGACATGGTCTCCGCGGTGGATCTGCTGGAACGGACGGCCGGCGCGGTGCCCAGCGTGGCGGTGGCGCCGAACCCCGCGCAGCCGCCGCCCCGGCCGGACCGCCCCTACGTGGTGTCACTGCGGCTGGACTTCAACAACAGCGGCGCAGTCGACGTCGCCAAGACGCTACGCGCCAAGCTGGGTATCGACGGCGAAGACCCCGGACAAACCGCAAACGGGTCGGTGCGGCTGTACGTCATCGGCCAGGGCGCGCTCGGTGCTGCGGCGGGGGCGAAAACGAAACACGACATCGCCGCCGCCGAACAATGGAACCTGCCGATCGTGTTGATCGTGCTGCTGGCGGTGTTCGGTTCGCTGGCCGCCGCCGCCATCCCGCTGGCGCTCGGCATCGGCACCGTCGTCGTCACGATGGGGATGGTCTACCTGCTTTCCCTGTTCACCACGATGTCAGTGTTCGTCACCTCGACGGTGTCGATGTTCGGCATCGCCCTGGCCATCGATTACTCACTGTTCATCCTGATGCGCTACCGCGAAGAACTGCGCGCCGGCCGCGAGCCTCAGCAGGCCATCGACGCGGCGATGGCGACCTCTGGCCTGGCGGTTGTGTTGTCCGGTCTGACCGTCATCGCCTCGGTCACCGGCATCTATCTGATCGCCACTCCGGTGCTGGTGTCGATGGCCACCGGCGCGATCCTGGCGGTTGCGGTGGCGGTGTTGACGTCGGCGACCTTGACGCCGGTGGTGTTGGCGACATTCGGCCGCGCCGTCGCCAAACGTTCGGCGCTGCTGCACTGGTCGCGCCGGCCGGAACCCACCCGATCCCGGTTCTGGGCGCGCTGGACCGGTTCGGTGATGCGCCGACCCTGGGTATCGGCATTGACGGCGTCGGCGTTTCTGATCGCGATTGCCGCGCCGGCATTTTCGCTGGTGCTGGGCAATAGCTTGCTGCGCCAGTTCGACTCGTCGCATGAGATCCGCGCCGGGATGTCGGCGGCCGCCGAGGCACTCGGGCCGGGCGCGCTGGGACCGGTTCGGGTGCTGGTTGCCTTCGGCGACGGGCCGACACAAGGGCCGCCCTCGCCCGCGCGCACCCAGACCCTCGCCGCCATTCGACAGCAGATGACCCAGGCGCCGAACACCGTCTCGGTCTCGGCCCCGGTTTTCGCCGAGGACAACCACAGCGGGTTGCTGTCGGCGGTGCTGTCGGTCGATCCGGAGGACATGGCCGCCCGCGAAACCGTCGACTGGCTGCGGGCGCACCTACCCGAAGTGGTGGCGGAACAATCGATTCAGGTGGACGTCGGCGGCCCGACCGCACTGATGAAAGATTTCGAC
>CAZPZQ010000080.1:0-4738 GCA_964590745.1 uncultured Mycobacterium sp.
GCGTTCGGCGCGGCGGCGGTCGGCCGGGCGGCGGTGATGGCGTTGGTGTTGTTCGGGGTTCTGGTCGGTGTCACCGTTGTTCAGCACCTGTATTTCCGGCGGCGGATCAGCTATGACGTTGCATAACACCTGGCGTAACGCCGTGGTTTATGTCGGTCTGGCGCTGGGGGCGGTGATCACCTTGGCCCCGTTCGGACTCGGCTTGTTGACCTCGTTCACTCCGGCACAGCAGTTCGCCACCGGCACCCCACTGTCCTGGCCGCGGCCGCCGACCGTAGCAAACTACACCGGTCTGGCCGGTGCCGGATTCGGCCGGGCGCTGGTGGTCACCGCGCTGATGACCGCGGTGATCCTGGTGGGACAGCTGAGCTTTTCGGTGCTGGCCGCATATGCGTTCGCACGGCTGCGGTTTCCCGGCCGCGATGCGCTGTTCTGGATTTACCTAGCGACGCTGATGGTGCCGGCCACCGTGACGGTGGTGCCGTTGTACCTGATCATGGCACAGTTGGGCCTGCGGAACACGTTCTGGGCGTTGGTATTGCCGTTCGTGTTCGGCTCGCCATATGCGATCTTCTTGCTGCGCGGCTACTTTCGGGCCGTACCGGGTGATCTGGTCAATGCCGCACGGCTGGACGGCGCCAGCACACTGGACGTCATCGTGCATGTGATGGTGCCGGCCAGTCGTCCGATCCTGGTCACGTTGGCGTTGATCACGGTGGTCGCCCAGTGGAACAACTTCATGTGGCCGCTGGTGATCACCAGTGGTGATCGGTGGCGGGTATTGACGGTGGCGACCGCGGCGCTGCAGTCCCGGTACAACGCGCAGTGGACGCTGGTGATGGCGGCGACCACGGTGGCGATGGTTCCGCTGCTCGCCCTGTTCGTGATCTTCCAGCGTCGGATCGTGCGATCGATCGTGGTGACCGGAATCAAATGACCCAGCTACGCACCCCGCGGTTTTCCACGCTGTTCGCCGGCGCCGTCGCACTGTGTGCTGCGTTGCTCTGCATGGCGGCGGTGCTGCTCGATATCTCGGGGCGCTCGGCGGGCGGCAAGACGGTGGTGACGGTGCGGCTGTGGGACGAGCAGGTGGCCGCGGCCTACCGGGAGTCGTTCGCCGCATTTGCCCGAGTCCATCCCGACATCGAGGTGCGCACCAACGTGGTGGCCTACGCCACCTACTTTGAAACCTTGCGCACCGATGTGGCCGGCGGCGGCGCTGACGACATCTTCTGGCTGTCCAACGGATATCTCGCCGGTTACGCCGACAGCGGGCGGCTGATGGACATCAGCGCGACGTTCGGTTCGGCCGCCGCGTCGGGTTGGGAGCCTTCGGTGGTGGATCTGTTCACCCGGCACGGAGTGTTGTGGGGGGTGCCGCAACTGACCGACGGCGACATATCCGTTTACTACAACGCTGACCTGCTCGACGCCGCCGGCGTCGATCCAGCGCAGTTGTCCGCGCTGCGGTGGAATCCCGACGGATCCGACACGCTGCGTCCGCTGCTGGCCCGGCTCACCGTGGACGCCGACGGGCGTAACGCAAACACACCGGGTTTCGATCCCCGCCGGGTGCGGCGGTGGGGCTACAACGCCGCCAATGATCCGCAGGGCATCTATTTGAACTACATCGGCTCGGCCGGTGGGGTGTTTCAGCGCGACGGCCGGTTCGCCTTCGACAACCCGCCCGCTGTCGAGGCATTCGGCTATCTGGTGCGGTTGATCAATGACGACCAGGTGGCTCCGCCGGCTTCGGAGACCAACACCAACCCGGATTTCTGCCGCAACCAGTTCCTGGCCGGCAGGATGGCGCTGTTTCAATCCGGCACCTACAGCCTGGCGGCGATCACCGAACGGGCCGGGTTTCGTTGGGGTGTGGCGCCGCTGCCGGCCGGTCCGGCTGGCCGGGTCAGCGTCACCAACGGCATTGCCGCCGCCGGCAACGCGGCGTCGAAGCACCCGGAGGCGGTGCGTCGGGTGCTGGCCTGGATGGGCAGTGTGCCGGGCAACGAGTACGTCGGTCGCCGCGGCGCCGCGATCCCGGCGGTACGGGCGGCCCAGCGGGTGTACTTCGACTACTGGGCGGCGCGCGGTGTCGACGTCACCCCGTTCTTTTCGGTGCTCACCGGCCCGCGCATCCCGACACCGGGCGGGGTGGGTTTCCCGGCCGGCAATCAGGCACTCAAGCCGTATTTCGACCAGATGTTTCTGGGCCGCGCCGACGTGGCGACCACGCTGCGGCTGGCCCAGGCCGCCGCCAACGCCGCCGCCCGGCGCTAGGACGCGTCTTCGGGCCAGCGGCCCACTCCGGCCGCGAGCATGCGGGTTTGCACACCAAAACCGCGGCGCGGACGGCGGTTTGCGCACGCTCGCGGGTTGGCCTCATTCCCTGACGTGCTGCTGCGGCAACCCATGCCCATAGCTCGGCGCCGGCGCATCGCGGTCGATGACCCAGCACTTCTTGCTGACCGGCAGGTAGCTGCCTCTGCTGGTCGGGATCGGCGGCGAGATCCGACAGCGCAAGAAGGTGTTGTTGTGTTGGATCGGTCCGTCGCAGACGTGGTAGACACCCGTGTTCACGCACCCGGTCCTCGGGCCGTCGGTTACCGCATCGGCAGCCGACGACATGGCCACGCCGCCGGTTCCGGCCAAGGCCATGCTGCTCGCCGCGATGACGGCGAGCGTCCCTCGGTTGCGTCGTGCAGATGACATGGCGTGCTCCCGGCCCACCATAGGCGAAGCCGTGCTGTGCGCAACCGCCCGTCATCCCGATGTGGTGAGTACGGTGAGTTCGAGGGCCAGCGCGGCGCCGCATACCGCAGCGACGACTGAAAGAGCCACCCAGTCGGCGAGTTTCGGCCTGGCCGGAGCCGCCGAGATCTGGCCGATGCCGCCGCGCGCGGTGATCGCGTCGCCCATCTCGTCGGCGCGGCGCAGCGATACGGTCAGGGCGGCGGCCACTAGGTCGATCACCTCCAGCGCCCAGCGCCGCCGCCGCTCGCGGCGGGTGCGGGACCGCCGTCTGGGCCGCAGCCGTCGGGCTGCGTAGAGCACCCGGAATTCGTCGATCAGCATCGGGAATGCCCGCAGCGCCAGGGCCAGCGCCACCCCCCAGTCGTCAACCGGGATCCGCAACAGACGCAGCGGTCGACCCAACGTGGCTACCGCCGGCGCGATTTCGGCGACGTTGGTGGTCCA
Organism: uncultured Mycobacterium sp.; assembly: GCA_964590745.1. GTDB lineage: Bacteria > Actinomycetota > Actinomycetes > Mycobacteriales > Mycobacteriaceae > Mycobacterium. Next base: position 3,199 of record CAZPZQ010000080.1, read on the forward strand.
CGACACCATCGCGCCCAGACCGAGCAGCACAATGGACAGCGCAGTGATGCGCAAGAAGTACAACAGCCCGCCCAGACCGAATTCGACCGTCCCAACGCCGACCAACGGGCTGCCGCCCGCCATGGCGGCGGTGACACCGCCGACGGCCAACAGGATCCACAGCCATCGCGGCACCGACGGCAATGCCCCCGGCGGGACGTGTGCAATCCGCGCTGCGCCCAGCACTAACAACGCCACCGCCCCGATCGGCACCCAGCCCGGATAGAACGTCAGCAATACCGAGATGCCGAAGACGACAAGTAATTTGGTGCCGGCCCATAGTTCGTGGACCGCTGAGCTGCCCGGCACCGGGCGCAGCAGCACCACCGGCCGGGGCGGGCGGCTGGCCCGCGCGGTCATCGGATCGGCTGCTGGTTGTGCTGTCATGCCGCCCCCTCGGCGCCGTTGCGGGCGCCTACCGGTGCGGGGGCCAGTACGCCGTCGGCCAGGTGCAGGGTCCGCGGGCACAGGCCCTGCAGGCCGGCGAAATCATGCGAGATCACGACGACGGTCAGGCCGGTGTCGCGGCGCAGATCCTCGAGCAGCCGCAGCAAGCCGCGCCGGCTCCCGACATCCAGGCCGGCCAGCGGCTCGTCAAGAATCAGCGCGCGCGGCGATCGAGCCAGTAGCCCGGCCAGTACCAACCGACGCATCTGCCCGCCGCTGAGTTGGTCGATGCGCCGTTCGGCCAGCCCAGCATCCAGACCGACGACCGCCAGCGCAGCCGCCACTCGGTGGCGGTCCCGCGCCGAGAACCCGGCGGCCGAGGCAACTTCCAGGTCGACATGGCTGCGCATCAGCTGCAGCCGGGCCGCCTGAAACGACAGTGCTACCGCGCCGACCTGCTGATCTGCCGGACGGTTGCCGACCAGACAGGTTCCGGCGGTCGGTATGGTCAGCCCGGCCATAATCCAGGCCAGCGTCGACTTGCCCGAGCCATTGCCGCCATGGATCAACAGGCCGTCGCCTTCGGCCACGGTGAAACTGACCTCGCTGAGCGCCGTCTTGGCCCACGGGGTGCCGCTGCCGTACTCGTGACCGACACCGCACAGTTCCAGCACCGGCGGGCGGGAGCGGCGAGCGTTGCGGGTGACGTCGGCGGCGGCACCGGCCGGCGCGGCAGGAACATCAGCAGTCTCCACCATTTCGGTGTTGTCCGAGGAGTCGCTGAGGTCGATGGTGCGATCGGCGATGTCGGCCTCATCGTGGTAGTGGGTGATGTGCACCAGCGCGGTGCGATGCCGCGCAGTCGGCCCGGTCAACCCGGACAACACCTCAAGCAGCGCATCCCGGCCCGGCGGGTCGACCATGCTGGTGACTTCGTCGGCGATCAGCAGCGCCGGCTCGCGGGCCAACGCCGCCGCCACCGCCAGGCGTTGTAACTCGCCGCCGGACAACCCGCCGGTGTCGCGCTCGGCGAAACCGTCCAGGCCGACCTCGCCGAGCAGCCGGTGAATGTCGGTGCTGGTGCCCGGCGGCAAGCCCCACACCACGTCGTCGG